>JACDAR010000351.1 GCA_013695335.1 Rubrobacter sp. | reverse complement strand
CGGGAAGCAAGCTCGCGGGCCTGGCGTTCTTTGGCCATGATGATCTTCTGTTTGGAAGCGGCGTCGCTGGTGAGCATCTTCTCGTAGGCCATCGTGCGGGCAGCCGCGATCTGGAGTTTCTTCAGGTTTTCCAGTTCGTCCTGTACAGCGTTCTCAAGCAGGATCTCCGGGTTCCGCTGCTCGACGCCGGAGAGGAACCTTCCGAAGAACCCGCGAATAGCCCTGCTAAATCTTCCCATATAAGCCGCCTACCCCCCGGCAGAGTGAACGTCGATTGTTCGCTTGCGATTATATCATCGGTACGTTCGGCCCCCGAAAGGGTTTCACGCGAGCAGTCAGTTTGTCAGCACGCTGCGGCCTACGGCCTTGGCTTTAAGAGATCAACCCTTCCCGTAGTTCAGGATGAAGCCTTGCGAAGATCCGATATTCCCGCGTCGAATTAGCGAGGTTCGCATGCACCGTCACCCAAAGCTGACAGCTAATTCAACGGGCTGCCCTAAAGCGTCCTTCGCCGCCTGGTGCATCCCTTCCGGCGAATACCAGGGCGTTCGGGGACTCGACCTCGAAGGCTGCCTCCAGCGCCCTTCCCGCCGCCGCCAGCAGTTCTTCAGGAGTGCGGGCGTCGTGGGGGTGGATCGCGGCCCCAGCAGCCCGCTCATCATTTCCAGGGAGGACAACCCCGAAGACCGGGCCTTCCCCGAGAAGCACGGGCTCCCCGATGCGAGAGCGCACCCGATCCAGGAGCGCCTCAACGTCCTCGACCTCATGGCCAGGATCCACAAGAACTACCGCCACCGTTCCCCCTGGCGGGTATCCATCTCGTCGGCGACCATCTCAAGGAAAAGCGAGCCATCCTCGTCCACCACGTATCCTTCTTCCGTGGCTCCGGCGCGCGTCAGGCTCCTGGCGGCGAAGATCGTGAACAGGCCGGTGAGGGTGAAGGCGCCGAGGCGGAAGAACATAAGGGCAGGATCCTCGGCGTCCACACCGCCATCCGAGATGGCGGGCAGCATCGCCAGCACGTATCCGGCGAGCACGGAGAGGAGTGACGCGAGCCCGATCCGCCACGAACCGTGCAACGCGGCGGCAAGGATCAGCGGCCAGTACAGCGCGTGAAGTTCGCTCGAAACCCCACCGGAGAAGAAGACCTCAAGCGACACGAACGCCGCGAAGAAAACGTAGGCCGCGGCGCAAAATCCACCAGTGAACTGTTCAGACGACAAGAACAACAGGGCGATCGCGGCTGTGATCACGACGACCGCCGACAGATACAAGAGCACGAAAGACACGCCTGGCTCGTAGGATGGCCTGTGGACGAGCAGCAGCGAGAACGCCGCGAGCCCCAGATACAGGAGCGAGAGCGCCTTCAGGATGCGCGCGTTGCGCCGGTTGCTCGTACTGCCTTCCACGTGCAGGATATGATACGCGCATCCGGGTACCGTCGCCAGCGGAGGTGAGACCATGCAAGACGCCGATCACAAGCCGGACAACCCGTACACCGCAATCGAAAGCCACGTCGTCTACGAAGGTGAGACTATAGCCTCCACCCTGAAAACGCGGGAGCCCTCGGGTGAGTTTGACGAGGCGGCGCACGAGCACTTTGGGAACCCGTAGCCTTTCACTGGCGCGGGTGGTGGTTCGCGAGGGTGTGATCCTGCTCTCCGCAATGATGCTCGCCTCATGCGCGTCAGGCGGGCCTGGCAACGCAAGCTCTCACGAAAATACTGGATCGTCCGAACAGCCACGCCAGGAGAGAAAGATGAAAGACATGAACGTGGAGCAACTCGCCTCCCAGGCGCCGGGACAGGGGCGGACACGCCCGCAAGTGCTGCTGGCTTCGTCCGCGTCCGCGCTGTCGCAAGCGGCTGGGGTGGGGATATCGAACGCTGGGGAAGGAACCTACCTGGTGGCTTTCTGGGGAGAGAAGCCGACCGGCGGATACTCGGTCGAGATAACATCGGTGCGCTCAGACGGGGGCCGGGTCGGGATCCAGCTTTACCTGAAAGACCCGCCACCGGACGCCATGGTGACGCAGGCGCTGACGTACCCCTACGCGGCTGCGGTGGTGCGGAACGCGGACCTCACGGACAAAGAGGTTCTTCTGGAGGATCAGGGGGGACGGGAACTCGGCTGGCCCGTGCGTGAACTGGAGGCTGGCGGCTAGCCGGGATCAGGGGTTTTTCTGGTGACGGCGCTGCGGGCGCGGTTCAGGAGATCCTGAACGGTATCGCCCGACCTGTGGGCCGCGATGCCTGTGACAGCCCCTGGAAGTGTTTTGCTAAGGCGACGTTCCACGACTTCCGCGTCGGCGAACTCGGTATTGGGGAGGGCCACGGCGATCTCCGTCGGCTCCGGCTTGGCTACGAGATCAGCCGCCCGAAGCACGGCGACCACCTGGCGCGCTGCCTCGCGGGGCACTCTGGTTTGAGCGCGCGCCACGATGACGCACAACGGAAGGTCGAACTCGGTGGAAATCAAAGCCTCTTCCTCCAGGGCGCGCTCGAAGTCCCTGATGGATCTCGGCTCTTCCCTCCTCGGGTGTTCGTCGTCCCTTCCGGGATGCTCATTATCTCTTCTCTGCCTGCGCTCCATGGCCGACGCAGTATACGATGCCAGGACGCCCCGGGAGCCTCTTGGGAGGCTGCGGGGACGCACGTATAATTACTCTATGGTCGCGATAGAAGATACTAGAAAACAGATCGAAGCCCTCAGGGAACAGGTCCGCTACCACGGCCGCCGCTACTACATAGAGGACGCGCCGGAGATCTCCGACGCCGAGTACGATTCTCTCTACAACGAACTCGAAGCCCTGGAATCCGAGAACCCCGAGCTCGTCACCCCTGACTCCCCGACACAAAGGGTCGGCGGCGAGCCGCTCGAAGGTTTCGAGGAAGTTCGCCACGCCATCCCGATGCTCTCGCTCTCCAACGCCCGCAAGACTGGCGACCTGCGGGAGTGGGACGCCCGCGTGCGGCGTCTGCTCGGCCCCGAAGAGGAAGCCCGGCTCAGGTACGTCACCGAGCTGAAGATCGACGGGCTGGCGATCTCGCTTCGTTATGAGAACGGCAGGTTCGTAAGGGGAGCGACCAGGGGCAACGGCGCCGTCGGCGAGGACGTTACCCACAACCTTCGCACAGTCCGCTCCATCCCTGACAGGCTGGATGGCGACGCGCCCGAAGTTCTCGAACCCCGGGGCGAGGTGTACATCGGTCTCGAAGATTTCGAGAAGCTGAACCGGCGCCAGGAGGCGGAGGGGAAGCCAGTCTACGCCAACCCGCGCAACCTGGCGGCTGGTTCGATCCGGCAGCTAGATCCGAAGATGACAGCAGCCCGTCCCCTGACCGTGTTCCTCTACGGCATCGGCGAGGGCTACGGGGACTACGAGAGCCACTCGGCTTCGCTCGCGGCCTTGAAGAATTACGGGCTGCGGGTGAATCCTTACGAGGTCCACGAATCCATAGACTCTGTGGTCGAGGCGTGCGAGCGGTGGGCAGAACGGCGCACGAGCGTCGGCTACCAGATAGACGGCGTCGTGGTGAAGGTCGATTCGCGCGGGCAGCAGGAGCAGCTCGGTTCGGTGCAGAAAGCCCCACGCTGGGCGATAGCTTACAAGTTCGAGCCGCTCGCCGGGCGCACGAGGTTGCAGAACATCTTCGTCCACGTCGGGCGCACGGGCGCGCTGACGCCCCAGGCGGTGCTTGATCCCGTGAACATCGGCGGGGTCACGATCTCGCGCGCCACACTGCATAACGAGGATTACATCAAGGAGAAGGACATCCTGGTGGGCGACAGGGTGGTCGTGGAGCGGGCGGGGGATGTGATCCCACAGGTAGTCAGGCCCGTCACCGAGGAACGAACCGGCCAGGAATACGCTTTCGAGATGCCGACCGAGTGCCCGGTTTGCGGGGAGCCAGCGTCGCGGCCCGAGGGTGAGGCCGTGACGCGTTGCGTGAACACGCGGTGTCCGGCGCAAGCACTCGAGCACATCATCCACTGGGTTTCGAAAAGCGCGATGGATATTGACGGGTTCGGGGAGAAGATGGCGGCGCGCTTCTTCGAGCTTGGCATGATCAAGGACGTGGCAGACATCTACGGGCTGAAGGCCGAGCAGATCGAACCCCTCGAAGGCCTCGGGCAGAAGAGCGCGGAAAACCTGATCCGATCCATCGAACGGAGCAAAGAACAACCATTCCCACGCGTCCTATACGCCCTCGGCGTCCGCCACGTCGGCGCGGTGACTGCCGAGTTGATCGCCGAACGCTTCTCCGGCGAAGACCTCCTGCGCGGCGTGGAGGCGGAGAAGCTCACGGAGATTGACGGCATCGGCGGGGTCGTCGCCCGCGCCGTCGCCGAATATTTCTCCCTCGAAGACAACCAGGCGCTCATCGAGCGGCTAATGGAGATCGGGCTCGACTTCGAGCGCGTCTCAGCCGGTCCAACCGAAGGCCCGCTGGCCGGGATGAGGGTCGTCGTGACAGGAACCCTTAGCCGCCCTCGAAGCTACTTCGTGGAGAGGATAGAAGCAGCGGGCGGCACTTTCACCTCGTCCGTCAGCTCGAACACGGACTACGTGGTAGCCGGGGATGGCGCAGGCTCGAAGCTGAACAAGGCGCGGGATGCTGGGGTAACCATCCTCGACGAAGACGGTTTCGAAGGGTTGCTCTCTACCTAGAACCCCGAAGCGAAAGTCCTTTGCGAACCGCGCGGGCTCCGTAATTTTGCCTTTGATCCTGCACTTTCTGTGGAGCCAGCGCGAGTTCATTCCGAATTCATCGCCTTTTGCTCAAATCGGCAGCGACGGGGACGTTCGACTACTGCAGCGAGTAGGAGGAGACGATGAGTAGGGAAGAGCCGATCTTCGGAATCGACGTTCACTCGGAGTACCAGCGTGATCTGAACTTCGAGCGGGCCAGGGCAGAGAAGTACGAATTCTGCATGGTCAAAGCTTCGGAGGGTCCGTACCGGGATGGCAAGGGCTACGTTCCGAGCAGGTTCAAGCAGTTTTTTCGCCACGCTGAGTCCGAAGGGTTCGTAATGGGGGTCTACGCCTTCCTCGTGAACACGCCGGCCGAGGCGCAGGCGGATCACTTTCTGCGCACCATCGAGGCTGTCGGCGGGCCTGAGGATAGGATCCTGATGGTGGACTTCGAGACCTATGCGAACCCGGCGCTGACCCCAGGCAACAAGCAACTCAAGAAGTTCATATCGGAGGTCAAGCGCAGGGTTGGTCATCACCCGATAGTCGTCTATTCGGGCAGGGGTTTCTGGAACGGCGGCGATTCGTCCGGCGATTTCTCCCAGTACGGCGCGGACGTGGCCTGGGACGCCTACTATCTGCACATGGACCCTATCAACCCGAGGAAGTTCTACGCGAATAGCAAGCAGGATTTCCGGAAGGCCAGGAAGTCCTGGGGCTGGGGCAAGCCGTGGGGCGGGGTCGAGCCGTGGTTCTGGCAGTTCACTTCGGCCGGCGGCGTGGCCGGCATGAACATCGACGTGAACGCTTATCGGGGCACGTCCGAACAGCTTCTCGAGCTCACCGGGGCCAAGGAACATAGGGAAACCGTACACGGACAGGACAGGGGCGGTGGCAGGGAGCTGATGCCGCATGGCGTCGTGGATGGAACGAATTTCGCCAGGGGCTACAAGTACGTGAGGCACTTGATCAACAACATGAAATACTGGGTATGGACCCATGGCAACGTGCCGGAAGGCGAGGGCGCTTATGCCGTAGACAAGCCGCTGCCGCCCGTTGAGCACTTGAAAGGCAAGAAGATATTCTGC
>JACDAR010000326.1 GCA_013695335.1 Rubrobacter sp. | reverse complement strand
GGCGAGATGAGCCTCTACGCCATGAAAGAGGAGGGCGCCCGCAAACGGAAAGGACTCGTGCGATTGAAGGGAGGGGCCCCGATCTACGCCGCGAGAGCCATCTTCCAGCATCTCTCCGGTCGGGAGGTCGTGCTCGACGCCCGCAAAACTCTGGGTATCCGGCACTTTACCTCCAACCTCCCGGCGGACTTCGGGATGCGCGCCGTCTTCGGGCGTCTTCCCGAACCAGATCAGCATGTCGGGCTAAACTATTAGGACGCTCCCTACTATTCAGCATCCCGGACGAATGCGCGCCTCGACAGGGTTTGCATCCTCTTCACGTACTGGTCCACGGTCCAGCCGCGATCCACGGTCAGGCTCTCCCAGTTTCCTATGGATAACATGGACCACAGCAGGTCCGCCGCCTCATCTACCGACCATCCATCCGCCAACTTTCCGTCGTTGTGCAGGCGCCCGATGATGTCCCGGCAGGCGTCGTGGACCGCGCCCATCCTGTCGTCCCAGGCGGCGCGGGCCGCATTTTCAGTCTCGCTGGCGATCCGGATAGCTCTCGCTATACCCTGGATCTCCGGTACGTAATTTCCCCAGAACTCGATGTACGTTTCGAGGCGATCCACCCCGAAACCACCGCCCGATAATCACGCAGCCGTCCGTCTAGCTCTCCTCTTCTTGATCTCCCTTCAGTTTCCTGATCCATTCCTCGGATTTCTTGGCCTGCTCCGCCACGTTCTTGTCCCGCTCTGCTTTCGTTTGTGTGAGTACCTTGATCGCTCCTAAAGAGTTGCGTGTAGCCTTGTGAAAATCTTTCTGGAACTTCTCGGCTACTTGCACGAGTTCGCTTATACCTTTGCCAGCGCCCACAAGCCTAGAAAGCCGAAGTGGATTCACTACCCACCTTGTAGATACAGAATTGCCGCTCATGGACTTGCAATGCGTCGTTATCGTGATGCCGTCGTGTAATTAACCTTCGTAGACCTCGTCTAGCGTGAGCCGGACCGGGCCAGGGCAGGGGATGGGTACGATGCCGTCTTCGCCCACAACTTCGCCCTGTCTCCACTCACCATCATCGTCGCGCCAGTGCCGCTCGACCCGCCGTTCGTCTTTGGCGACGATCAGGTACGCTCGAAGGGTCGGAATCTTCTTGTACGCCAGCATTTTCTCGCGTCGGTCTATGGACTCCGTCGAAGACGATGCCACTTCGACGATGAGGCAGGGGGCTTCTTCGTAGACCGAACTTTCGCCCACGGGTTCACAGACGACCATCACATCAGGGTAATAGAAGACGTCGTCGACAGTTCGCAGTTTCATGTCGTTCTGGTAGACGCGGCATGGTCCTTCGCGGGCAGTGTTCCATAGTAGGCCAAAGACGTTGCCAGCGATCTGATTGTGCTGTCTGTCGGCCCCGGCTTGTGTGTAGATCATGCCACCCACGTACTCGTGGCGTACCGATGCAGTCTCCTCCATCTCCAGGTATTCCTGAACGGTCGGCAATCTGTGAGGGGTGTTACGTTCCGCCATGAACTGAGTATAGCGCACCGGTGCCAGACAGCCTATACAAGCAGTTCGGCAAGAAAGGGGAGCGGTTTTCGGAGCCGCTCCCCTTCAGGTTTTTCTCTGCCTCGCGGGCCGCCCGGCCCGCCGATGCGGCGTTATCACGGACATCGGCTGCCAGGGTTCATGTACTTCTCGTCCTGGCGGGCGCGGTAGAACTCGCCGCGGCTCATGGGGGACTTGTCCGGGTGGGTTGCGGTGTGGACCGTGAGGTACTTGTCATAGGCGTTCTCGCCCGATATCTCCTTCAGGTAGTCCCAGATGGCGAGCAGTGGGTTGGGCATCATCCTTCTATTCTAACTCCCGGCTCCCACGGGCTCGCGCTCGCGGATCTCCTGTCCGTCGGAGTCGAGGTGTGATTCCTCGTAGGCGGCTTCGCTCAACTCGTACTCCTTGCCGCTGAAGATGAGCCCGAACCATATCCTGGCGGCGTCCACGATGACGATGATGATCATGACCGCGAACAGGATGGAGAGCACGCCGTCCACCGTAGTGTTCACCAGGATCTGATGCGCGTCCTGGAGGCTCGTCGCCTTCAGAGCCACCAGCGTATCGCTCAACTTTCCGTCCTGGATCGACTGCTGCGCGGCGGCCCGCTGGGCGAAGAAGCCGATGGCCGGGTTGTCTGAGAAGATCTTCTGCCAGCTAGCCGTGAGCGTCACGGCGGCGTCCCAGGCGAGGGGGAGCCCCGTCACCCAGGCGTAGCGTAGCTTGCCCATCTTGATGAGGATCGTGGTTCCAACGGTGAGCGCGACCGCCGCGAGGAACTGGTTGGCTATGCCGAAGAGCGGGAAGAGCTGGTTGATGCCGCCGAGTGGATCGTTCACCCCGGCGTAAAGGAAATAGCCTCAGCCCGCGACTATCAGGGCGCTCGCGATGAGGTTGCCTGGCAGCCATGAGGTGCGGGCGAACGGGCTCCAGACGTTGCCTATGAGGTCCTGGATCATGAACCGCCCGACGCGCGTCCCGGCGTCAATGGTAGTCAGGATGAACAGCGCCTCGAACATGATCGCGAAGTGATACCAGAACGCCTGCAACGCGGTACCGCCGATCAGACCAGAGAAGATCTGGGCCATCCCGACGGCGAGCGTCGGGGCGCCGCCGGTCCTCCCGATGATCGTGTCTTCACCGACGGCCCTGGCAGTGCTCGTGAGCGTCTGCGGGTCCACCGAGAACCCGAAACCGGCGATGGCCTGCGAAGCCGACTGCACGGTGTCACCGAGCAGGGCTGGGTTGGCGTTCATCGCGAAGTACACGCCAGGGTCGAGGACGCAGGCGGCGATGATCGCCATGACGGCGACGAAGGACTCCATGAGCATCGCCCCGTAGCCGATCACCCGCACCTGCGACTCTTTCTGGATGAGCTTCGGCGTGGTCCCCGAGGCGACGAGCGCATGGAAGCCGGACAACGCCCCGCACGCGATGGTGATGAACACGAACGGGAAGAGCGCGCCCCCGAAGACAGGACCCGCTCCGTTGAACGCGAAGGGCGTGGTGCTAGGCATGTGCAGTGCTGGCAACGTCACGGCGATCCCCAGCGCGAGGAGGATTATGGTCCCGATCTTCATGAACGTCGAGAGGTAGTCTCGGGGCGCGAGCAGCAGCCAGACCGGCAGGACAGAGGCAATGAAACCGTACACGACCAGGCCGAACACTAGCTGGTTCGGGGTGAACGTCCAGAACCCGGCGAAGGGCGAGGACTCCGAGATCCAACCCCCGCCGATGATGGCGAGCAGAAGCAGCGCGACCCCGATCACGGAGATTTCCAGGATTCGTCCGGGGCGCAGGAACCGCAGATAGACGCCCATGAGCAACGCTATCGGGATGGTCATGGCTATGGAGAACGATCCCCACGGGGATTCGGCGAGCGCGAGGACCACAACGAGCGCGAGGACGGCGAGCAGTATCACCATGATGGAGAGAACCGCGATCAGGGCAGCGGCGCCGCCGACAGGCCCGATCTCCTCCCGCGCCATCTGCCCGAGTGTCTTGCCGTTCCTCCGCATGGAGAAGAAGAGCGTGGTCATATCCTGAACGGCCCCAGCCAGGATGACGCCGACGATGATCCAGATGGTCCCTGGCAGGAAGCCCATCTGCGCGGCGAGTACCGGGCCCACCAGCGGCCCGGCCCCGGCTATCGCGGCGAAGTGGTGGCCGAAGAGAACGCGTTTGTCCATCGGCTCGAAGTCACGACCGTTGTTCAGCCGTTCCGCCGGGGTCGCGCGTGAATCATCGGTTTCGAGAACCCTCTGCTGGATGAACTTCGCGTAGAAACGGTAGGCGATGGCGTAGGAAGCAATCGCCGCGAAGAGCAGCCATCCCGCGTTCACGGTCTCGCCACGAGATAGGGCAAGAACCCCCCAACACACAGCCCCGATTATGGCAATGCCTACCCAGATGCCCAAACGGCTCGTGCGGTTCATGGAACGCTCCTCCTTTTCCCCATTAACTCTGCGAATCCTAGCATAACGGAAAAGCGTATTGAACCGGCCGGACAGGCATAGCCGCCGACTACGAAAGGTGGCGTGAACGGGCTATAGCGTCTGGATCAAACGGGCCACCAGCGCGGCGCGTTCCGGCATCCTCTCGACGAGAATATGTTCGCTCTCGGCGTGCGCCCCCTTGCCTACCGCTCCCAGGCCGTCGAGCGTCGGGGTGCCGAGGGCCGCGCAGAAGTTGCCGTCGCTGCCGCCTCCGCTCATGTGCTCTTCGAGCCCGAAGCCCATCTCCCCGGCTAGCCCGCGGGCGTGTTCGAGGAGCCTCGCCGTGCTCTCGCCGCGCTCCATCGGGGGACGCTTCATGCCGCCGCTGATCTCGACCACAGCACCCTCGTTGTGCGCCTTGAGGCCCAGGATCTCCGTCTCCATCCTCTGCGCTTCCTTTTCGTTCACCGCGCGCAGGTTGACGTTCGCCCAGGCTTTCCCCGCGACGACGTTGCCCGCCGTTCCACCCTCCACGACGCCGACGTTGACGGTGGTCCCTGTCTCGGGATTTGTGTAACCGTGCAAATCCAGCACCAGATGGGCGAGCTCGTCAATCGCGCTCACGCCATCGAAGGGGTTCACCCCGGCGTGGGCCTCGCGCCCCGTGACCCTCACGTCGAACCAGCCCACCCCCTTGCGCGCCGTGGTCAGCTTGCC
>JACDAR010000325.1 GCA_013695335.1 Rubrobacter sp. | reverse complement strand
GGACCCGCGATCCGGCCCCGCCGGCGTTTCCCGAACATACCTTCGCCAGGGCCGTAACCCGTGTAGCCGCCATCGGAATAGCCCCCACCGAAGTTGTCGGTGTTCCGCTTTTCCCTCCGATTTTTGAGACTCAAGAGTGGCCTACCTTCCGCACGTTCGCCGTGCGCCTGGTTTGTTGTTTGCCTACGCCTTCGGGAGGCTCCCCCCTCCCGGTGGACGACCCCCGTAGCGTATGTCGTAGCACCGGGGACGCCAAGCCGACAAAGCCTAACATGGGCCATGTGGATACGCCACCAGAAATAATCAGGGAGCATCAAAAACTACACTACCTGTAGTGTCCATTGTGGAGAAAGGCACAACCGGATGGATCGGTGAGGTGACTCAGTCTGCTAGAGTGGCCCGAAAACGAGGAGGGAAATACCTGTGATCACAGGCGGAAAGAAGCTCGACGTACACGTAGTTCGCGAACGCTTTCCAGCACTGAATCGGGAGCAGGACGGCCGGAAGGTGATCTACTTCGATGGGCCTGGCGGCTCCCAGGTGGAGCGTGGGGCAATCGAGGCGATCACGCGCTACATGAGCGAGGGCGGCGCCAACCTCCACGGCGCGTTCGCCACCAGCCGCGAGACCGAGGAGATCCTGCACCGCGCCCGCGTATCCATGGCCGCTTTTCTCGGGGCTGAGGCCGACGAGGTCGCTTTCGGGGCCAACATGACAACCCTGACGCTTGCGATCTCCCGCGCCCTCGGAAGGACGTGGGGCGAGGGGGATGAGATCGTGGTCACCGAAATGGACCACCGCGCCAACGTTGACCCCTGGCTCCTCGCCGCCCAGGACGCTGGCGCAAAAGTCCGCTGGCTCCCAGTTGATGCAGATACCCTCACCCTCGACCTAAACGATATGAATAGCGTAATCAACGGGCGCACCAGGCTGGTGGCCGTGAACCTGGCATCCAACGCGGTCGGCACCGTCACGGACGTGGCGAAGATAGCCGAGCGCGCCCGCGAGATTGGCGCGGTGGTGGCGGTGGATGCCGTCCATGCGGCGCCGCACATGCCCATTGACCGGGACGCCATCGGGGCAGACATAGTTACCTGCTCCGCGTACAAGTTCTTCGGGCCGCACGTTGGGATCACGGCTATACAACGCCAGGTTTTCGAGGCGCTTGACGTATACAGCCTGGAGCCAGCCCCGAACAATATCCCTGACATACTGGAGACCGGCACCCAGAACCACGAGGCCCTCGCTGGCGTATCGGCGACCGTGGAGTTCATAGCTTCCCTCGGCGGTGGGGAGACCCTGCGTGAAAGTATCGCGAACGGCATGGAGACAGTCGAGGCGCACGAGGCGGAACTGGCTGGCCGGGTTCGCGCAGAGCTTGCCGCCATGCCCGGGATCACCGTCTACGCCGCGCCGGATGGGGTGCGCAAAACGCCAACCATCGCTTTTCGAGTAGCCGGTAGAACGCCGCTGGAGGTCTGCGAGTACATGTCGGGGCGTGGGATCTTCGTGGCAGGGGGCGATTTTTATGCGAGCACGCTGTCTGGGAAGCTCGGCATCAAGGATAAAGGTGGGTTCGTCCGGGCCGGGCTCGCGCCGTACAACACAGAAGGGGAGATCGAGGCATTCTTGCGGGCAATGCGGGAGCTCGTCGGATAGCCTGTCGCCGATGGATATAATCAGCTTCCGAGGCATTCAGCGGAAGGAGATCGCATGGCGGAGAGGACGGAGATCACCTGGGACCCCGAGGCTGACCGCCGCATCCGGCGCAGCCCGTTTCTGATGCGCCGCTTCATCCGCAAGCGCATCGAGGAGCGCGTCGCAGGACGCGGGCGCACCCACGTCACAGAAGCCGACGTGGACGAAAGCGCCAGCATGTACCGCCAGTACCGCTTCAAGTAGCGATCAAAAGCAGGCCCCGGAAGTAAGAACCAGTGGGTCGAGGTTCCGAGGCCCGAAGAGACAGGAGCGAGGCCCGCTGTGTTCGGGGGTGGAGCCTCACCGACGCCTATGCTACCGGCTCGCGGTCGCGCATGGGTTAATTGCGCGAAAATTCCGGGTTAAAGGTTCGTTAAACGATTCGCCGCGCGGCCGAAGTTCTATACTTCGGGCACAGATACCAGGCGATGAAATGGGAAGGAAGATGACACAGGAAGCACGCTCCCCGCGCGTCACGCACGTCTCATGGGGACGGCTGGAGACCGAAGATGGAGCGTTCAAGGACGCCAAGCTCTTCCCCGGTGGCGCGAAGGAATGGGACTGGAAGGAGACAGGCACCCGCCACGAGCCGGGTGTGCAGTCGGCTGACGTGGAGGAGTTGCTCGAGCACGGCGCAACGGTGGTGGTTCTGTCCAAAGGCTTCCACGAACGGCTTCGGGTGATGGGTGAGACCCTGCGGATGCTGGAGGATAAGGGAATCGCCGTGTACGTGGAGCAGACGGAAGAGGCTGTCCGGCTCTACAACGAGCTTGGGAAGAACGAGAGGGTCGGGGCGCTCATCCATTCGACCTGCTGACAGGTTATTCGAGGCAGGGTCTCTGGGCAAAAATTCGGGCCGGTGAAGCCGCTTCTGGAAGCTGGCGATCACCGGCCCGGTTCGCGGGCCTTGCCCGCAAACGGCTGTCGACTAACTAGTCCATTGGACCCTTTCCTCCTACCCGAGGTTCAACAACCAAGCATAGTCTATCTCAGCCTTCGGCCACGCGCCACATTCGGCACTACATCTTTCGGGCCATTCTGTGATCTTGCGGTTTCCGGTTGCGGAGGGGGTTTTTGGGTAATTATTGTCCTAAGATGAGCCTTTAGGGAGGAATGCGGACGAGCAGAGGAGGCAAGGATGGGAGAACAGCGGCAGCAGACCCGCAGCCCGCTACTTGGCGATCGCGGGGTCACCACGATCTCGGAGACCGTGGTGACCCAGATAGCGGGGATTGCGGCATCAGAGGTGCCGGGCGTCCACATGGGCGGCAGCGCTTCGCGGGCCGCCGGAGGGTTGGTTGACCGTCTGACCGGCTCGTCTGGGCAGAAGCGCGGCGTCTCCGTCGACGTCGGAAGGACCGAGGTCGCCATGGATCTGACGATGGGCATAGATTATGGACGGAACATCAAGGAGGCGGCCGGGGAGGTGCGGCGCAGGATCGTGGACCAGGTCGAGACCATGACAGGGCTCTCCGTCACCGAACTTAACGTGGTCATAGGAGACATCGTCTTCCCCGAAGACGAAGGATACTTGTCCACTGGCGCCAGGCAGGCGCCGCCCGGCGAGGAAACCGCCGAAATTCGAACCGACAGGGAATAAACAAGGGACCGCTCCCGAGAATAGCCTTCCCCGTGGCGGTAGACCTGCTCAGGCCCGGACTGCGGCTGGTTTTCTGCGGCTACAATCCATCCCTGAGATCCGGAGCCAGCGGCCACCACTACGCCCATCCAGGCAACCGCTTCTGGCGCGTTCTGCACGAAGCCGGAATCACGGATCGCCTCTACGCGCCGGACGAGGATGAATCACTGTTGGAACGCGGCTGAATCACTGTTGGAACGCGGCATCGGCTTCACCAACCTCTGTTCGCGCCCGACCCGCCGCGCAGACGAGCTTTCGCGAGAGGAGATCCAGGCCGGAGCCCACGAACTGCGCGCCAGATTAGAAAGTTTCCGCCCCGCCGCCGTCGCCTACACGGGCATCGGGATGTACCGCTGGTTCCGCGCCACCTCGAAAGGCGGATGGGGCGTGCAACCGGAGCCTGTCGTCCCAGGCGTGACGGACGTGGTAGTTCCATCACCCTCGGGTTTGAATCGAATGACCTTCGATGAGCTGGTCGAGCACTACCGGGCTCTCTCGACTTTCGTGGCGTAGAAGCGGTCTCAGAGCCGCCCTGCGGCGATGATGCGGCTGAGGAAGCGGCGGGTACGCGGGTTTTCGGGGGATGTGAAGATTCTGTCCGGCGGGCCTTCTTCAAGGATGCGGCCATCTTCGAGGAAGCACACACGGTCGGCGATGTCGCGGGCGAAGCCCATCTCGTGCGTGGCGATGAGCATGGTCATCCCTTCATCCGCGAGTTCCCTGATGACGTTCAAAACCTCGGCGACGAGTTCGGGATCGAGGGCGCTCGTCACCTCGTCGAGCAGCAGGAGGTGCGGGCGCATCGCGAGCGCCCTCACGATGGCGACGCGCTGCTGCTGGCCCCCGGAGAGCCTATCCGGATACTCGTCACGCCTGTCCGAGAGGCCGAAGCGTTCGAGGAGCGAGAGCGCCTGTTCCTCGGCTTCTGCCCGATCCATCCCGAGTACCTCGCGTGGGGCGAGGGTGATGTTGCGCAGCACCGTCATGTGGGGAAAGAGGTTGAATGCCTGGTAGACGATGCCGATGCGACGTCGGATGCGGTTCTCGTCAACGCCCCTGGCTGTGATCTCCTCCCCCTCGACGACCACGCGCCCGGCGTTGAGAGGTTCGATCAGGTTGACGCACCGCAGCAACGTGGACTTCCCAGACCCCGAAGCCCCGATCAAACAGACTACTTCGTGGGGCGCGACCGTGAGATCTATGCCCTTCAGAACTTCGGTCTCACCGAAGGATATGCGGACGCCTTCGAGGACGAGGGCCGGGGTTTCGCCAGCGTTCATGCGAGGGCTCCGGCTTCGCGGCGGCGTTTGTCGCGGGCGATGAGGCGATCCGTGAAGCGGGCGAGCGGGATGGTGATGAGGATGAAGAGGGCTGCGGCGACCACGTAGCTCGCGTAGTTGAACTGGGATGCGCCGTAGATCTGGGCTGCCCGCGCCGCTTCGATGGAGCCGAGCACCGAGACGAGCGCCGTGTCCTTCTGCAAACCTATGAAATCGTTGAGGAGCGGCGGTATCACGCGGCGCACTGCCTGCGGCAGGATCACGAACCGCAGCGATTGCCAGCGCGAGAGTCCGAGCGATCGCGCAGCCGCGTTCTGGCTTTCGTGGACGGACTCGATGCCTGCCCGGTACACCTCGGCGACGTATGCCGAGTACACGAGCACCAGCGCGATGATCCCGTAGGTGATGTCAGAGAGGTACGAGAAAAAGGTCAATCCAAGCCCTGGCACGCCGAACCCTATGATGTAAAGGATCAGGATCAAGGGTACTCCCCGGAACAGGTCCGTGTACGCAACGGCGACCATCCTGAAAGGGAAGAACACGGGACCGGGGATCTGGCGCACCACGGCTATGATTAGCGCGAGGATGAGGATCAAAACCTCCGAGATGGCGAACATATAGACGTTGAGCAGGAAAGCCTTGAGTATCCCAGGCTCGCTCTCCGTGCCGACTAGCGACTGCCACAGGTGGAAAGGGCTGAAGAACCGCTCGGCGACCAGCTCGCTCCCAGGCGCGAGCGCGACGACCACCGCGATCACGGCGAAGAACAAAACGGTGCTCGCGCTGGATACGAGCACGGCCCGCCCGCCGAGCATCTTCGTTCCCCGTCCAGTATTGGATGGCGTGGATTGTTTCGGCTGATCCGGCGGTCCCGTGCCCCGCGTCGTCATCTCTGCTGACCTTCGATGCTCGTGGAGAGGCTGACCTTTGCCCCGCTAGTCTTCGAGGGTCGGGACGCTGAGGTACTGTTGCAGGTGCTTTTTCTGGAGTTTTTCTAGAGTTCCGTCGTTCTCCATGTCGCCGAGTACCTGGTTGACGCAGCCGACGAGCGGGCTGCCCTGCTCGAAGAGCATCCCGAACTGCTCGTTGCGGGGATACTGTCCGACTACCTCGGAGCCGTCTATCTCGAAGTCCCGCAGGTACACGGTGGTGACGAGGTCTGTGGCGAAGGCGTCTATCTGGCCGCTCTCGAGCGCGCTCTTTGCGTCGTTGGTTGTGTCGTAGATCTTGGGTTGCTGGTTCGGCTGTATCTCTTCGTTGATGAAGTCGAGGCCCGTGGTGCCGACCTGCGCCCCGAACTGCACGTCCTTGAGGTCGGAGAGGGTTTTCGCATCAGCGGCCGGCGAGTCCTTCATCACCATCACGCCCTGGGCGTTGTCGAAGTAGCCGTCTGAGAAATCCACCGCCGACTCGCGCTCTTTGGTAATGGTGATCTCGTTTATGTCGAAGTCGTAATCCTTGGCTCCTGGCGCGTACGAGCGGTTGAAAGGCTCGACCACCCACTTGATGGGGAGGTCCATGCGCCTGGCGACCTCGCTCGCCACGTCTCCCTCGTAGCCCGAATAGTGCTTGGGCTCTCCCTCGAACCACGGCGGATACGCAGGTTTGTCCGTGGCTACCGTGAGCGTGCCGTCTTCATAGAGCGGCGGGTTCTTGAGGCTACAAGATTCCCCGCCAGAGCCTCCCTGCCCCGATTCCCCGGAGCCGCCTCCGGTGCATCCCGTCAGGAGAAGGATCGCCGCCAGCGACGCTGCAAGCATCGTTCGTATGGTCATTCGTCAGGCTCCGATCCACTCCCGGGCTTCCCCGCCGAAAAGCCCGAACCTTTGCATCGGGGGATCAGTATAGGGACCGCCGAAAACCGTTTCAATCGCTGGCTTTGTACGCCTGGAACTCGGGCCCGAGGGAGGCAGAGTAAACCTTGCGCAGCGCCCGGTTACCGCCAGCGTTCGGCACCAGGATGTTCGGCTGGGCGCGGTCGAGCATGATGAACGGGATGGGTTGGGTCTGGATCACCCTGTCCCCATAAAGCGTGATCTCGGCGAAGATCCCGGTGGAAGTCTCTTCTGACCACGACTGGTCGAGCAGGAAGTTGCCGACCCCGTAGTAGATGGGCGTGCCATCGTACATCTCGATGCCTTTCGGCCAGTGGGCATGACCCCCGATAAACACGTCGGCGCCAGCGTCCACGGCGGCGTGGGCGAAGGACACCTGGTCCGGCTCCGGCGTGGCCGTATATTCCACGCCCCAGTGCGGCATCACCATGACGACATCGACTTTCTTCTTCAACCGCTCCACGTCTTCCTTCATCACCTTTTCGAGCAGCGGCGCGGTGCCTGGGTACCTGTTTGTGGCCCAGGTCCAGTCGTAGGAAGGCACGCCGTGGTAGGAGAGAACGCCGATCTTCGTACCGCCGAGGTCGAAGATCATGGGTTGGCGGGCTTCGTCCAGGTTCATCCCGGCCCCGGCGTGGGAGATTCCGGCGTCGTCCAGGTGGCGAATCGTCTCCCTCAGCCCGGAAGTTCCAGCGTCCAGGATGTGGTTGTTGCCGAGGGTGACGCCGTCTATCCCTGCCTGATCCAGCTCCGGCATCAGGCGAAGATCCCCCGTGAAGGTGGTCGCGCTGGGATGATACTCGGAGTTCCTTACGACAGGGTTCTCGAAGTTGGCAATGGTGAGGTCCGCGCCGCTCAGATAATCGCGGACCTTGCCAGCAGATCCACGCCTCTCGGCCGTGAACTGGTGGATGGTTCCTGTCTCTGAGTAGTAGCTCGGCTCCGCCGTGCGGCCCGTGATCGCCGCGTATCCCCCGTCGAGCGGGAAATCTAGCCCCAGGCCCTGCTGGATGACCGTATAGTATTGCCCGCGATCCAGGACGATATCCCCCCCGACTACCACGCGCCGCAACTTCTCGCCGTCAGGCATCGTCATGCCATCGGGGGCCAGCGGATAGTCTTCCACGGTTTGTCCAGGCTCAAAGATAGATTCGTCGTCGACGCCAAGCGCCTTGACGCGGGTATCCACCTCATCCCAGGGAACGAGGCCCATAGCCTCAGGCGTCCGGCTCACGCGATCAACTACCTCTGCTGTCGACCCGAGCATCTGGAAGCCTGATCCCCCGAGCAACCTCCCAGCCGTGCCAGCGTACTTCTTCGGGACCGCGAGATCCCCCCTCCCAGCTAGCTCCTCCATGCTCACGCTCTCTTGCCTGTACGTGAGATGCGCGATGGGCACGAGCGCCGGAAGCGCCTCCTGTTTCTGATCTGTCTTTGTTGCAGAACCCTGGCCGGTCGCTGAACTGCTTCCGTGGCCGCCTGAGTAGGATTTGGATGCGGCTTTTTCGGACGGCTGCCCGTTCTGCTGTTCGGGGGAGCAGGCGCCGAGCAGGGCGGCGAGGGAGAGGAGCACGGCGACGACCATAGTCGAAACTGGTGTGCGGGCTACGTTTCTCAAAGGCATCGTTCCTCTTGCGTCGTGTGAGCCGGAACTCTAACAGGGATGCGGGATTCCGCGCATCTCGGTGGACGACAGATCCGGAAACTTCTCCGGTTCGTGGCGTAATTACCGTGGGCGTCCGACGATTCATCCGGTTTAATTACGGGACACGCTCCACCACCCATGAAAGGCACCGCATGGCAAACGGCAACCCCGCCATACTGGCCGAAGGTCTGGAGAAAAGCTACGGCAAGACCCGCGCCCTGGACGGTCTGAGCCTCTCGGTCGAGGAGGGAACCGTCCTCGGGGTGCTCGGGCCGAACGGCGCGGGGAAGACCACGGCCGTCCGCATCCTCACCACGCTCCTGAAACCCGACGCCGGAAGGGCCGAGGTCGCCGGTCTGGACGTGTTGAAGCAGGCGGATCAACTGCGCTCCCGTATCGGTCTCACCGGACAGTACGCAGCCGTGGACGAGTACCTGACCGGACGCGAGAACCTGGAGATGGTCGGCCGCCTCTACCATCTGCCCAAGAAGCTGGCCAGGAAGCGGGCAGACGAGCTCCTCGAACGCTTCGACCTGACGGATGCGGCCTCGCGCCTGGCCAAGACTTACTCCGGTGGTATGCGCCGACGCCTCGACCTTGCCGCAAGCCTGGTTCTTGCGCCGCCCGTGCTCTTCCTCGACGAGCCGACGACCGGCCTCGACCCGCGCAGCCGCCTCTCCATGTGGGAGATCATCGGCGAGCTCGTCTCCGGCGGCACGACGCTCCTGCTTACCACCCAGTACCTCGACGAGGCCGACAGGCTCGCCAACCGCATCGCCGTCGTGGACCGGGGAACCGTGATCGCGGAGGGAACATCCGACGATCTGAAAGCCAGGGTTGGGGGCGAGCGGCTGGAGATCACGGTTTCCGAAGGCTCGGACCTCGCTGCCGCAGCCCGGATACTGGAGGCCCACACCCACAGCGACGTGAGGATAGACGAGGGCCGCCGCCAGACCGGGGCGACTGTGGAGGGTGGGGCGCGTTTGATCTCCTCTGTCGTCCGAGACCTCAACGAGGCGGACGTGGGCATCGACGACCTTGGCCTCCACCGTCCAACGCTGGACGACGTATTCCTCGCCCTCACAGGGCACGCGGCTGAAGAATCGGAAGGGAAATCGTCGGACAACCATCAGCAGGAGGTAGCATGAGCGCAGGAAACATTCACTCCGAAGAACTCAAGCCGCTGCGCCGTAACCGCGTGTACTGGGCCGTGGCTGATGGGTGGGTGCTGGCGAAGCGGAACCTGGTCCAGATCCCACGCATCCCCGAGCTTCTGGTGTTCGCCATCATCCAGCCCGTGATGTTCGTGCTGCTGTTCCGCTACGTCTTCGGCGGCGCGATAGACGTCGGTGGCGAGAGCTACGTAAATTTCCTGATGGCTGGCATCTTCGTCCAGACCGTCGCGTTCGGGAGCGTCTCCACCGGCATCGGCTTGGCAGAGGATCTCCAGAAAGGACTCGTGGACCGCTTCCGGTCGTTGCCGATGGCGCCCTCAGCCGTGCTCACGGGACGCACGGTCGCCGACCTAGTCCGCAACCTTGCTGTTGTGATCGTGATGCTACTTGTCGGGCTTCTGGTCGGGTTCAGGCCAGAGGCTGGTGTGGCCGGATGGGCTGCGACAATCGGACTTCTGTTGCTTCTCAGCTTCGCGTTCTCGTGGATCGGGGCTGTGGTCGCGCTCCTGATCCGGAGCGTCGAGGCCGTCCAGTCCGCCGGATTCATCTGGCTCTTTCCCCTGACCTTCGCTAGTAGCGCCTTCGTCCAGACCGACAACATGCCTGACGTGCTGCGCGCCTTCGCCAACCACCAGCCGATCACGCAGGTGGTGGACGCGGTGCGCGGCTTCCTGCTAGATCAGCCCGAGGGCAACCACGGTTGGATCGCCCTCGCCTGGTGCCTGGGAATCCTCATAATCTGCGTGCCGCTCGCGGTCTCGCTCTACCGTGGCGTCGCCACCCGCTAGCACTGTACGCCAGGCGGGAGAAGCCTCTGTCAACCCCAGACTTCCTCGGCGGTCTCGACGATGAGGCGCAGCTTGGCTACCTGCTGGTCGTAGCTCAGGGTGTTGCCCTCGACGGTGGAGGAGAAGCCGCACTGGGGCGAAAGGCAGATCCTGTCCAGGTCCACGAACTTCGAAGCCTCTTCGATGCGCCGCTTGAGCGTGTCCTTGCGCTCCAGCTCGCCGCGCTTGGTCGTGACGAGGCCGAGCACGATCACTTTATCGTCCGGCACGAAGCGCAGCGGCTCGAAGCCGCCGGATCGGGCGTCGTCGTATTCGAGGAAGAAGCCGTCAACCTCAAGCTCGTTGAAAAGGACCTCGGCGACGAAATCGTAGCCGCCCTCCGCAGCCCACGACGAGCGGAAGTTGCCCCGGCACATGTGGGTGGTGACGGCCATCCTATCCGGCCTGTCCCTGAGCGCCCGGTTAATGTTTCGGATGTACGTCTCGTGCTGGTGTTCGGCGTCGCCGCCAAGCGAGGCGATGTGCTCGCGCTGGCGCGGGTCGTTCAGGTAGGCGAGGCTGGTGTCGTCGAACTGGAGGTACGTGCATCCAAGCTCGCCCAGCCGCCTGACCTCCTCGGCGTAGGCGTCCGTGAGGTCCGTCCAGAACGCATCGAGGTCGGGGTAGACTCCCTCGTCTATGGCCGCCCGTCCGCCCCTGTAGTGGACCATGCTCGGCGACGGGATGGAGAGCTTAGGCGTCACGGTCTCCACGGTGGACTGGAGGAAGCTGAAGTCGTCGCCGAAGATCGTCTCTTCGAGCGTGACGTTCTCCTTTACCTGCAACGCGGCTGAAGTGAACTCGAGATCCCCGTCGTCGTTGTGGAACTGGACCGTAACGTTCTCCGAAGCCTGGCTGATGCCGCCGAGCCGGTAGATGAAGTCCATGTGCCACGATGCCCGCCGGAACTCGCCGTCCGTCGCGGCCCGCAGCCCCACCTCCTCCTGCGTCCGCACCACGTCCCGGATGGCGGCATCCTCAGCTTCCCGAAGCTCCCCGGCCGAGACACGCCTCTCCGCGAACCCCTCCCGCGCCCGCAAAAGCTCTGGCGGACGCAGCAGGCTCCCGACGTGATC
>JACDAR010000324.1 GCA_013695335.1 Rubrobacter sp. | reverse complement strand
GCTGGCGAGGACCCCGACGGCTTCGATATCCGCGAGATCATGCGCGAGTGCCTCGTCATACCTGAGAACAAGCCGATAGAGCAGCTCCTGCGAGACTTCCAGAGCCGCAAGCTCCAGATGGCGATAGTCATAGACGAATGGGGCTCTGTGGAGGGGCTTATCACCATAGAAGACGTGCTCGAAGAGTTGGTCGGTGAGATACAGGACGAGTTCGACGAGGACGAGGCGGCCATTGAGCAACTCGGCGACGACACCTACGCCATAGACGGTCGCATTCCCATAACGGATGTCAACGAACACTTCGACCTCGACCTGCCCCACGAGGATTTCGACACCATAGGCGGCTACGTGCTTGGTTCGCTGGGCCGTCCTCCCGAGGCTGGTGACACCGTCGAAGCAGACGGCGCCACGCTGACCGTCAAGAGCGTGGACGGTCCCCGCGTCTCCGTGCTCACGCTGCGCCGGGAAGTGTAGGCGGACGGTTCCTAGAGCGACTCGCTACCGACGAAGCTGCTTATGAGGTGCGGGGTGTCGGTGCTCATGTCGACGATGTCGAGGCTACAGGACTCGCACCCGCACGGCTCGCGACGCAACTCGGCACCCTGTGGGCTTGCCTACCGTAAAGATGCGGGCAAGTGATTGCTGCCGGGATGTTGGCAAGATAACCCGACTGCTCCGGCCCGCCTGGACGTCGTAGCATGGGCGATCCAAATTCAGCGATGCGTCGCCTCTCTTGCTACCATTGCACGGTTGTTGGAATTTTGGTTGGATCGGCGGACGCTTTGACGGAGATGGAACAAAGGCACGGCATCGAGGCGCTGACGAGCGGGGCGATGGCCTCCGTTTGGGAGTGGACGAAGAGCAAGATACCGTCTGACCTGGGGGTATTCGACGCCCACGCCCATATCGGGGTGGACATTGATGGTCGGACGATGACCGGCGAGGGGATGCGCGAGCGGATGCAGGCCGCCGGGATTGTGCAGAGCATAGTCTTCCCCCTGAACGACCCGAACGCCCGCGACGATTACTCCGGGCCGAACGACGTTGTCTGGAGCGCGTACGAGGACTATCCCGACCTCTTCGTTCCTTTCTTCCGGTTGAACCCGCACCTCGATTACGACGGGGAGTTCGCCCGCTGTATCGAACGGGGATTCGAGGGCTTGAAGCTGCATCCGGTCTCGCAGGAGTTCGAGTTGGACAATCCGAAGGTGGTGCGGCTGTTCGGGATGGCGGCTGGGGCAAACATTCCGGTCTTGATCCACGCCGGTTTCGCCATGCAGCGCATTGTGGAGCCGCTTTTGCCCACCGTCGAGAAGCATCCGAACCTGCGCTTGATCCTGGGCCACGCCGCGATGGTGGAGACGCTGGAGGCGGCGCGGCAGTTCGAGGGGCATCCGAACGTGCTCTTCGAGACTTCCGTGGTGCAGGCCAAGGATCTGTACGTCCTATTCAGTTCGCTCGACCCCGGTCGCATCAGCTACGGCTCGGATATTCCGTACGGAGACTATCCATCGACGCTACACGCCACCCTGGCCGCCGCCGATGCGGCTGGAGTCCCGGATGAGCACATCCCCGGCATTCTCTCAGGCAACATCCGGCGGTGGTTCGGTTGATGGAGTACGCTGGCGTCCAGTTGCGAACGGGGCATCTGCTTCGGGTCCACGGGTATTTGAACATGGCGATCCTGTCCATGTGGATGCGGAGCCCCCGCGCTGACGTTCTGATGGGGATGGCCGAGGCAAGCGCCAGGGGCAGGGGACCGGGAGGATCCGACGAAGAGTTGCTTGAGAGGGTTCGCGCTTTGATCCTTGAGTCTCGCGAATATTTCGCCGAAGACGACTTCCCGCCAGCCATAGGCAGGATGCGCGTGGCCCAGGATCTCACCTCGCTCGGTATCATCCGGCTGGCCGGAGAGTAGCCCGTTGCATGACGCCTCAGCCAGCCTGCCCCAAGACACCCCGCTCGCCGCCGCGAGGCGCGGCCCAGTGGTGGAGAGCGTCCATCGGGGCAGGGTAGCGGTCTGCGATCCCACAGGCGAGATCCTCGACGCGGTTGGCGACCCGGAAGGATACGTCTACCTGCGGTCTTCGGCCAAACCGTTCCAGGCGCTGCCGCTCTTGCTATCTGGAGCAGCCGACGCCCTGCGGTTCTCTGACGAGGAGATTGCGGTCGCCTGCGCCTCGCACAACGGTGAGCCCCGCCATCTCTCCGCGGTTCGGTCCATCTTACGAAGGGTCGGGCTCTCTGAGGATGACCTTCAAAACGGCGCCCACCCGCCGCTGTACGGCTCGGCGGCGGCCAGGCTGGCCCGGAGCGGTGAAGTGCCGAGGCGCATCCACGGCAACTGCTCGGGAAAACACGCTGGGATGCTGGCCCTGTGCGTCCACGAGGGATGGAACACGACCGGATACCGCAGGCCGGACCATCCCGTGCAGCAGAAGATACTCGGCGCGTTGTCCGAGATCTGCGTCGTGGGGCGGGATGAGATCCTGGTCGCGGGGGACAACTGCGGCGTCCCGACCTTTGCCATGCCACTGAAGAACCTCGCGATCGGCTTCGCCCGCCTCGCCAGTGGGGAGGGCCTGTCAGGCGAGCTGGCGGTATCAGCCAGCCGAATCCGGGACGCCATGCGCTCCAATCCCTACATGGTCGCGGGGACGGATCGCCTTGACACGGAACTCATGCAGAACACGGATCTCCTCGTGAAAGGCGGGGCCGAAGCCGTCTTCGCGTGTGGGAGCCCTGAGGGATGGGGGATGGCCATCAAAGTTTCCGACGGCTCAGGCCGGGCGGTCCGCCCCGCAGTCCTCGCCGCCCTCTCCAGGCAAGGAATCAGGACGCCTGGTCAGCGTGAGACCTCCGAATTGTATGATCTTCACGGCGTTGCGATAGGTGAGATCAGCCCTCTGACATAGTTTCCCTGGCGTGCATAACGACGCCTGCTGCAGCTTTCACTGCGCGAAAAGCCGAACGAGGAGAAATCCCAGGTAGACTGCGCCGAGTCCGACCGTGATCTGCCCGAAAGCGTTTAGGAGCGAGGTCGTGGCCTGGCCGGCTTCCATGAGGCGCAGCGTCTCGTGGCTGAAGGCTGAGAAGGTGGTGAACCCCCCTAGAACGCCGACGGTCAGGAACAGGTTCGCCCCGGAAGAGAGGCCGCCACGCTCGAACACGCCGATTGCCAGCCCCATGATCAGAGATCCCACGATATTCACTACGAACGTGCCCAGGGGAAACCCTGCTCCGACCTGGGCCTGCACCCATCCACCCACCAGGTAGCGCCCCCCAGCCCCGATTGCGCCCCCGGCCACCACCATCAAAAGGTTGATCATCTGTTTTCGGGCACGATCATGTTTAACCTCTCCGTCAGCCTTGCAAAGTGCTTTTATCTTACGAGATGTAGCAACATGACGCAAATTGTGCTTTGCGAAGGGATGGGGATGGATCTCCCGCCGCGCATCACGTCAACATCGGGTGGAATATCGAATGTTCTGGCGGGTTGCGTTGCTGGCGGCTTTAATGCGCGGGTATGAGGAGCCTGGATCTCACCCCGGATATTCTGGAGGCTTGTTACAGGGCCGGTGCGTTTCCCATGGCCGACGGTTTCGGCGGGGTCGAGTTCTACCGCTCCAACCCGCGCTCCGTGCTGGAGTTGGATGCGCTTCACGTCTCGAAATCACTCGGTCGCGTGCTCCGCAAAAACGCCTATGAAGTAAGCGTGGACAAAGATTTCGAAGGCGTCGTTCGGGCGTGCGCAGACCGGGAGGAGACCTGGATCGACGATGGAATAATCCTGTCCTACATGCGCCTGCACGAGGCAGGCATGGCCCACAGCGTCGAGGCGTATCGGGATGGTGAGTTGGCCGGCGGTCTCTACGGCGTCTCGCTTGGCGGCGCGTTCATGGGCGAGTCCATGTTCAGCCGCATTACCGATGCCTCGAAGGTCTGCCTGGTCCACCTCGTCAGGCGTCTCAGGGAGAGGGGCTTCATGCTGCTCGACTGCCAGATACAGAACGATCACCTCGCCAGGATGGGCGCCATCGAGCTACCCGAACACGAGTACCTCCGCCGCCTCGACCGCGCGCTGCGCCTACCCCGCACCTTCGTGTAACCCGCCGAAAAACCGTCATCAGCGGTTCCGAGCCCATCAACGCGGCGTGTTAAGCTAGCCGCATGGAAAACACATACATCAATTTGGAGTGGCGCCCCGAACTGGAACGCCCGGTGCTGGTGGCCGGGTTCACCGGATGGAACGATGCGGCGGAGGCCGCGAGCGTCGCGGTTGGGGCGCTGTCGGACTCTTGGGAGGCCAAACGGTTCGGAGGGTTCGACGGTGAGGAGTTCTACGATTTTCAGACCACGCGCCCCCAGGTGCGTCTGGTTGACGGCGTTACGCGAAAGATAGATTGGCCCGAGAACGCGTTCTCCGCCGCCCCTTCCGCCAACACGGGGGGACGCAGCATGGTTCTTCTCTCCGGCCCCGAGCCGAACTTCCGCTGGCGTTCGTTCTGCTCCGCTGTTGTGGAGCTTGCGCGCGAGCTGGAGGTGGAGCTCGTTGTGACCATGGGCGCCCTGCTCGCTGACGTGCCACACAGCCGCCAGGTCCACGTCTCCGCCAACGCCCAGGACCCTGACCTGGTGGGTGGCCTGGATCTCTCAGCCTCCCGCTACGAAGGGCCGACAGGCATCACCGGCGTGCTGCATGGGATTTGCGCGGAGCAAGGTTTGCCCTCGGTCAGCTTCTGGGCCTCCGTGCCGCATTATTTGCCGTCCGTACCGTCGGCGCCCGCCTCCCTTGCCCTGCTGGAGAGCTTCTCGAACCTGCTCAAGGTGGACGTTGACACCTCGCAACTCGAACACTCCGCCGAGAGCTACCAGGAACAGGTCTCAGCCGCCGTCGCCCAGGATTCCGACCTCGCCGGTTACGTCAGGATGCTCGAAGAGCGCTTCGACTCCCAGGCCGGAGAAGCCAGGGATCTCCCCACGGGTGACGATCTGGCCGAGGAACTGGAGAGCTTCCTCCGCGACCAGCGGCACGAGGAAGAGTAGGCTATAGGCTTCAGGTTTCAGGTAACAGGTTTCAGCGGCTCTAGATGATTCGGGTAGCGCTGGAGTAGCCGATCACGGGTAGTGTCTCCCGCCCAGGTCTTTGGAGTCGTAGAGTCCGTAGCGATTGAAGAAAGACATCACCTCGTTCAAGTTCTGCCTGGAGCGGGCATGGTCGATGAGGTTTTGGATCGCCCTGTGTATGATTTTCCAATCGAACTCGTCCATAAGGATGTATCCGCGTAGGAAATAGTAGTCTTCCCATTTGACCAATGGCGCCAGGCCACCCGGCGAGGCCGCAAAGAAGTTGAACGTCTCCGCGCCTTCGCGGCCTGCTTCACCGACGTCCACGTAAAGGTGTACGACGAAATTGTGCGGATCGTCCGGGTAGTCGTCCACGTCCGCTGAGTAGATGCCTTTTATTTCGAGGTTCATGTAGGCCACCTGAAAGCTGAAACCTGAAGCCTATAGCCTAATACGCCACCGCCAGCACAAAGACAACCACGCTGACGACGCCCAGAATTCCCTGGGTGACCGCCGAGGCCACGTAGCCCACGAGCACGCCTCCTGCGGCGCGGTAGGCACGCCGCCAGTCCCAGCGGCTGCTCTCCTGACCTTCGCTGGCCGGTTCTCGCTGACGCCTGAGATACTCGCCGAGGAAGACGCCGCCGATGGTACCCAGGATCAGGCCGAACAGCGCGCCTATTCCGAAGACCAACGCCCCGGCCAGGGCGCCGACGATGCCACCGATGGCCCCTCCCATCGTGCCCCAGTTGCTTGCCCCGAACCTGCGCGCCCCGTAAGTTGTGGCGACGAAATCCGCGACGAAGGCTATGGCCGCGAAGAGTCCGAGGAGAACCAGGGAAAGCCATCCGATGTCTGCGAAGTTCGTCAGGATGGCGTAGACGAGGGCTGAAAGGAAGATCAGGGGTACGCCGGGAAGTCCTGGCAGCGCGCTCCCGAGCAGCCCAACGCCCATCGCTATGAACGTGACGATAAGCAGAAGCGTTTCGTTCTCCACGGCTACGAGACGACTGGGAGCATTTTCTTCGGTTTCTTGCCAGGCTTCTTTAGCGCGGCGTTGAGGCTGCCGGAACGGTATCCCGAGAGATCCAGGGCCACGTGCAGGAAGCCAGCATCCAGCAGCTCAGCGGCGATTTCCTCCCGCTCGGCGAAAGCCCGCTCCATCTCTTCCGGGCCGACCTCAAGACGCGCGATGTCGCCGTGGTGTCGAACCCTCACCTGCCGGAAGCCCCTGGTCCGCATGAACTCCTCGGCGCGGGTGACCTGGGCGAGCTTTTCGGGTGTGATCTCCTGCCCATACGGGAACCGGCTGGACAGGCAAGCGAGCGCCGGCTTGTCCCAACTCGGGAGCCCGAGGAATTTTGCCATCTCCCTTACCTCGGCCTTGTCCACGCCAGCTAGGCTCAGGGGGGAGACCACCCCGATCTCACCAGCAGCCTTCCTGCCGGGACGATGATCCCCCGCGTCGTCGGCGTTCGCCCCGTCAACGACGCACCCGAAGCCGCGCTCCTCGGCCAGCTTCGCCAGGTCCGAATACAGGGTGCTCTTGCAAAAATAGCAGCGGTTGGCCGGGTTGCTCGCGTAGTTCGGGTTGTCGAGTTCGCGGGTGTTCACCACCAGATGCTCCACGCCAAGTGAATCAACGAAATCCCGTGCGAGATTCAACTCCGAAGGCAGATACGTCTCGTTGTTGGAGGTGACTGCCAGGACGCTGTCTCTGGGGAACGCCCGCGCGGCTACTGCCAGCGCGAGCGAAGAGTCCACCCCGCCAGAGTACGCGACCAGCGCGCTCCCGTGGGGCACGAGTAAGCCTTCCAGTTCCTTCAGGCGCTCTTCGATGCTGTACACGTCAATCCTTTCCAGGGCCCTCGCCCCGCAGCCATGCGGCAACCTCCGCCGCGTTGGCGTCGGGCGGGAACACCGGGTAGAAGACTTTCAATATGCGCCCGTCCACAATCACGAGCGTGAGGCGTTTGATCAGGGTCATGCCATCGGCCTCGAACGTCGGTAGGTTTAGAGCCTTCGCGAACGCAAGTTCCCCATCACCCAGAAGCTCGTATGGAAGATGCAACCTTTCCGCAGCTTCCCGCTGATACTCGGTGCCCTGCGTGCTTATCCCGAGGACGCGGGCGCCGAGGGATTCGAGTTCCTGGTGATGGTCGCGGAAGGCGCACGATTGCGGGGTGCATCCTCTCGCGCCGGGTATGTCGTCCCAGCCTTCGGGCAACTCCATGTCCGGCCTCCCCGTCATCGGGTAGCAATACGCGACGGAGATTCCAGACAGTTCCGAAATATCTACCCGCTCCCCTGATGTTCCCGCGAGCGGCACGGATGGCAGCGTCGTTCCAGGCAGGTGATCCGCGGCCCCGTCGTCTTCGGGGATTGGAGGGTCTTGCGGCAGGTCGTTGGTGTTCTGGGTTTTTGCCACGGCGGCTCAGGCACTCTCCAGCGCGACCGCCACGTTGTGGCCGCCGACGCCGAGGTTGGCGCACAGGGCTGCTTCCAGGTCAGGGACTTCGCGTGGATCGCCCACCACGTAGTCGAGGTCGGCGCATCCCTCCGCCAGTGTCTCCAGGTTGCGCATTGGGGGGATGGTCTTCTCTTTCAGGGCCATCGCGCAGATCGCGGTTTCTATGGCGCCGCTCGCGCCAAGGGAGTGGCCGAGCGTGGATTTGGTGGCTGACACCTTGACGTGAGGGTTGATCTTGGCCATGG
>JACDAR010000280.1 GCA_013695335.1 Rubrobacter sp. | reverse complement strand
CGCGAGCCAGCGTGCCGCACCCTCCGTGGGACCTGGCACACCGGTGTCGTGCCCGAGGAAGGCTTCAGGGTTCCCAAAATGTCTAGCCCATCCGGACCGTATCAGCGCCACGTCTCCGGCCTCGATCTCGGCCCCGGATTTGCTGGCCGCGGCGGAGAGGTCTTCCTCCGTGATGCCGTATCCGCCGGGCAACGTTTCGGTTCCATGCAGGTCAGCCACGTCTAGCAGCACGCCCCGGCAGACCATCGGCGCTATGGTGTCCACACCAAGGTCCGAGAATCGTCCTCCGGCCTGCGCCTCCCCGGCAGATACGCCGCCGTGCAGATGTCCCCTATACGAGACGTGGGCGAGGGCGTCAACGTGGGTCCCGACGTGGCCGCCGGTGACGATCATCTCGTTCGCCGCCGAGCTGCCATCCTCGCGAACCGAGTCGCCGTGACGCCGCATCAAGGCCATCTTGAAGCCGGGATGGTTCGGTGAAGATGGTATCTCGGCGGAGAGTGGCTGGGCCAGGTCGAACACCTCCACGCCGGATGAGACGATGTCCAGCAGCCTGTTCAAGACGCCTCCTCCGCGATTTGATCCGCCAACGCAAGCGTGACGCGCGCCTGTTCGACGACGGCCTTGTCCACGAACCTGCCGTTCTCGAGGACGAACGCGCCAGTGCCCCTCTCCGCCGACTCGGCAAGCCTGTTAAGAAGGTCTTCCGCCCCGGCCACCTCCGCCTCTGAGGGGGTGAAGACCTCGTTGATGATCGGGATTTGGGATGGGTGGATGGCGGATCTTCCAACGAACCCCAGGTCCCTGCCCTCGCGCGTGGACCTGCGGAGGCCATCGAGATCCCTGACATCCGTGTAGACGCTCTGCACGGGACCGGCGAGCCTCGCCGCCCTGGAAGCAGCCACAACCCGTGATCGGGCGTAGAGGAGACCCGCCTCGCCACGGACACCGAGGTCGGCGGAGAGATCAGCCTCACCGAGGCTCACGTTGGTCACTCGCTCGTGGGACCGGGAGATCTCGAAGGCGAATTCGAGGCCGAGGGCGGATTCGATCAGGCACTGTATACCAGCCTCGGACCCCGACGCTTCCAGCGCTTCGGCCACCCTTCTTACCTGCTCGGGGTTCTCTGTTTTTGGGAGCCTTATCCCGAACAGATCGGGGCCAGCAACCGCTCCGAGATCCTGTACAAAGAGCGGTGAACCCAGGGCGTTCACCCTGACAAAGACGGGTTTGTCCAGCCGGGAGCGCAGCGCCTCTGCGACATTCTCCCTGGCTTCCGCCTTGCGGTTCGGCGCTACCGCGTCTTCGAGGTCGAGGACTACCGCATCCGCTTCGGAGGCGAGCGCCTTCTCGACGCGCCGCGGGTCGCTGGCCGGAACGTAGAGGTAGCTCCTGAAAATCCTGCGGGCTGGCGTCATACGACACCGGCCCCGACAAGCTCTTTGAGGCGTTCTCCGTCTATGCCGAGGGACGAGTAGACCTCCTCGTTGTGCTCCCCGAGCGTCGGCCCTGACCATTTGATCTCACCTGGCGTCTCGGAGAGCCGGAAGAGTACGTTCTGCATTTTGATCGGCCCGAGTTCGGGATCCTCGACGGTCGTTATGGTTTCGAGGGCCTTGTACTGGGGATCTTCCACGATATCCGCGATGCTGTAGATGGGCGCGACGGCGGCCCCGGCCTCGTCGAAAGCCTCGACGACTTCGTCCCTGGTACGATCTGAGATCCAGGTTCCAACCGCCTCATCTAGCTCGTCGGCGTGTTTGGCCCGCTCGGAGCCTTTCTGGAACCAGGGCTCGTCTATAAACTCGGGCCTTCCAACGAGACGCATCACACGCTCCGCGATGTTCTGGGCGCTGGTCGAGATGGCGACCCAGTGGCCGTCCTTCGTCTCGTAGGCGTTGCGCGGCGCGTTGTTGACGGAACGGTTGCCGCTGCGCTGCTGGACGATGCCAAGCTGGTCGTAGACGATGGGTTGGGGACCTAGCACGGTGAAGATCGGCTCGAAGATCGCCAGGTCAACGATCTGTCCGTGTCTTGTAGCGTCCCTCGCCCTTAATGCCGTGAGCACGGCGCAGACCGCGGCGAGCGCGGCTATCCCGTCGGCGAGGCCGAACGGCGGAAGGGTCGGGGGGCCGTCGGGCTGCCCGGTGACGTGGGCGAATCCGCTCATGGATTCGGCAAGCGTTCCGAAGCCGGGGCGGTTCTTGTATGGGCCGTACTGGCCGAAGCCTGTGACCCTGGCGAAGACCAGGCCGGGGTTGTCCGCCTTCAGCTCTTCGTATCCCAGGTTCCACCGCTCGAAGGTGCCTGGGCGGAAACTCTCGATCACCACGTCAGCTTCAGCAGCGAGACGTTTGAAGATCTCCTGCCCTTCTGGCTTGCCCAGGTTCAGCGTGACACATTTCTTGTTGCGCCCGAGCATCTTCCACCACAACCCCACGCCGTCCTTGGCGTGACCGTGGGTGCGCGAGGGATCTCCGCGCGGGTGCTCCACCTTGATAACCTCGGCCCCGAAATCCCCGAGTATCGTGGCGGCAAGCGGCCCGGCGAACAGGTTCGCCGCGTCTATCACCTTTATCCCGCCAAGCGCCCCGTACTCAGCCACGTCCGGCCTCCCTTTCCGCACCGTTCCATCCCGGCTTCTCCTTTGACAGAGGCCAGAGTCTCGGCTATTTTGCCGCTTCAGCTGGAAGACTATCGTTCTTTTCAGTGGAACGCAGGGGCAAAGGGCGCTCAAAGGAGGAGCATGGCTTCGTACGATACCGTCGTTCTGGGTGGTCAGGTGGTTCTACCGGGCAGGGGGCCGATCCACGCCGACATCGGGATCCAAGACGGTCGCATCTCCGTCATCGGAGAGGGATTGTCCGCATCAGACGCCGACGAGGTTATAGACGCGAGTGGAAACGTGGTGCTTCCCGGGGCGGTGGACTCCCACTACCATCTTGGCATCTACCGGGACATAACGGAGGACGCCAGGAGCGAGACGCTATCGTCGCTGGCAGGGGGCGTAACGAGCATCATCAGCTACTTCAGGACGGGAAGCCATTATCTGGAGAAGAGCGGGCCATACTCGGAGATCTTCCCCGAGGTGCTCGACGCCACGCGGGGGCACTCCTACGTGGACTACGGCTACCACCTCGCGCCGATGCTGCGGGGCCAGATCGGGGAGATAGAGCGCCTGGTCGGCGAAGATGGCGTGGCCTCGTTCAAGTACTACATGTTCTACAAGGGGCTTGACCTCGCAGGGGCGTCGAGCGACGCGGCTGGCTACACGATGAGCGAGACCTACGACCTTGGTCATCTCTTCGAGATCATGGAGGA
>JACDAR010000268.1 GCA_013695335.1 Rubrobacter sp. | reverse complement strand
GCAGAAGAACGCCAAACGCGCCTGGCCGGAAGCTGATCGCAAGTGGGCGTCGGGAAAGCGCCAGCTCATCGAAGGTGTGATCTGGCAGCTAAAGGACCAGTTCTCGTTAGAGCGCCACCGAGCCAAGACCATCGGAGGACTGCTGACCCGCCTGGCGGCGAAGGTGGCTGCCTACACCTGCGGCCAACTGTTCAATGCCCGACTCGGCAGGCCGCTACGCCACTTCGCCTCCCTCTTGATTTGAGCAATTGCGCATCAAACGTCTTAGCGTACGATTCGGTTCCGTTGCTACTCACGGTCCGGAAACAACTCGCCGCGTATGCCTCCGTGGTGGAAGAGCAAGTATCGGAGGAATCGGAAGTTGATCCATGGCTACACCAGTTCTAGCCACTAAACTCTATGTCCCCCCGCTTCGGTCTAGAATCGTCCCCCGACCGTGCCTGATCGAACGTCTCAACGAGGGTCTTGACCGCAGGCTGACCCTCATCTGCGCCCCCGCCGGCTTTGGCAAAACTACCCTTGTCAGCGAATGGCTCGCCGGTTGCGGGCGACCGGCCGCCTGGCTATCGCTTGACGAAGGGGATAGCGACCCAACGCGCTTCCTGGCTTACCTCGTCGCCGCTTTGCAGACCATTGCATCGGATATTGGAGAAGGGGCGTTGGGTGTGCTCAGATCCCCTCAGCCACCGCCGACCGAATCGATCCTGACGGTCCTGCTCAACGAGATCACCACCATCCCTGACGATTTCGTCCTCGTCCTGGACGACTACCACGCTGTTGATGCCAGGGCGGTAGATGACGCCCTCGCTTTTCTGATCGAGCACATGCCCCCACGGATGCACCTGGTCATCGCAACCCGCGAGGACCCAAACCTACCCCTGGCCCGTCTGCGCGTTAGGGGCCAATTGAGCGAGCTGCGCGCCGCGGACCTGCGTTTCACCCCCGCAGAAGCCGCTGAGTTCCTTGAAGGGGTGATGGGCCTCAGCCTATCGGAGGAGGATGTCGCCGCACTGGAGAGCCGTACGGAAGGCTGGATCGCCGGCCTGCAATTGGCCGCTATCTCATTGCAGGGACGTGAAGATGCCACCGGCTTCATCAAATCTTTCACCGGCAGACACCATTTCGTTCTGGACTATCTGGTCGAGGAAGTCCTGGGGCAGCAGCCCGAAAGCGTCCAGACATTCTTGCTGCGCACATCCACCCTCGACCGCCTGTGCGGGCCGCTTTGTGATGCCGTTCTGCAAGGCCCCTCAGCGTCAGGACAAGAAACCCTGGAATATCTCGAACACGCCAACCTGTTCATCGCCGCCCTGGATAACGAGCGGCGTTGGTATCGCTATCATCATCTCTTCGCCGAGTTGCTGCGGCAGCGACTACACCAGAGCGGCGCCTCATCCACAGGGGGTGCTCTGGGAGATGTGGCCGAATTACACGTACGTGCCAGCCAGTGGTACGAAGACAATGGATTGGAGGCTGAAGCCATTCACCACGCTCTCGTTGCCGAAGATTTCGAGCGAGCGGCCGGCCTGATCGAGCTGTCCTGGCGAGCAATGGACAGAAGCCTGCAGTTCGCCACGTGGCTTGGTTGGGTCAAGGCGCTTCCAGACGAGCTGGTCCGCGCCAGGCCCGTGCTCAGCGTCGAGTATGCCTGGGCGTTACTTGACGTCGGCGAGCTGGAGGCCGGCGAGGCCCGGATGAGGGGTGCCGAACGGTGGCTCGAAACCACGGTGGAGGCGAGCGTCCCTTCGGCTGAGATGGTCGTTGTGGATGAGGAGGAATTTCGGTCTCTGCCGGTGACGATAGCCTCTGCCCATGCCTACCTGGCCCAGGTTCTCGGCGATGTGTCAGGCACCGTGAAACATGCTCGGCGGGCGCTCGATCTCCTACCCCAGGACGACCATCTCGGGCGCGCGATCCCAGGCGCGCTCCTGGGGCTCGCATACTGGGAGGGTGGAGACCTGGAGGCGGCTCACCGGACCCTGGCCGATGCCTTGATGGGTTTTCAGATGACAGGCAACATCGTCGCCGCGATCAGTGGCACATACGGCCTGGCTGATATGAGGATAGATCAAGGTCGTCTCCAGGACGCGGTAACGACATACGAACGGTCATTGCAGCTTGTGATAGAGCAAGGCGAGCCTGCGCTACTGGGAACGGCCCACCTGTATCTGGGATTGAGTGGCCTATACCTCGAGCAGGGCGACCTGGAAGCCGCCAAACAGCACATGCTGAAAAGCGAGGAGTTGGGCGAACACACTACCTCACCGGATTGGCCGTATCGCCGGTGCGTCGCAAAGGCTCGAATGGCGGAGGCACAGGGAGAACTCGACGACGCCCTCGACCTGCTCGACGAGGCGGAACGCCTGTATCGCAGATCCCCCGTGCCTGACCTGCGTCCCGTAACGGCGCTCAAGACGCGGGTGTGGCTTGCGCAGGGCAGGTTGGCCGAGGCCCTGGGTTGGGCGCGTGAGCGGGGCCTGTCCGTTGCCGATGACCTCAGCTACCTGCGAGAGTTCGAGCACATTACCCTGGCGAGGGTGCTCATTGCCGAGTACAAGAGCGAAGGGGCAGACCGCTCCATTCATGAGGCAATGAGATTACTGGAGCGCCTCCAGAAAGCGGCGGAAGCGGGAGGCAGGATGGGGCGCGTGATCGAAATCCTGGTATTGCAGGCTCTTGCTCACCATGTACAAGGCGACATCCCTGCTGCTCTTACGCCTCTGGAACGTGACTGCGCCCATTTCAAACCCCTGAGCTACGGAAACGAATGGTTCGCCGAGGGTGAGGAGGTATTAGGTGATGGCCGAGAAAAGAAATAGTCTTAGCGTAGTGAGGAGCGGTACGGCTAGAAGGATAATGCGGTGGACTTGGAGGGCGCTCCTGTGGTTGATGGTCGCCCTCTTGGTTCTCGCCGTCGTCGGGGCGATCTACCAAGCCATCGCTACAGAGCGTGCCGAGCGAGCCTATCCTCCGCCCGGTGAGATGGTGGACGTGGGGGGCTACCGCTTACACATAAACTGCGTGGGCCAGGGCAGCCCGACCGTGGTCTTGGATGGGGGATCGGGGGAGATGTCGGCCCAATGGGTCAGGGTGCAGCAGGAGGTCTCCGGTACCACACGCGTATGCGCCTACGACCGCGCGGGGATGGGCTGGAGCGAGATGGGCCCCGACCCTCGGGACGCCAAGCAGATCACTAGCGAACTGCACACTCTGCTCAAGGGCGCTGGCATCAAAGGTCCTTACGTGCTAGTGGGCCATTCGTTAGGCGGCCTGTCCATGCAAACGTACGCCCACCGGTATCCCGATGAGGTGGCGGGCGTGGCCTTGGTCGATTCCTCGATCGATACCTATCAGTTCAGCCAGCGACCGGAAGCACAGGATAGCTCCGAACCACAAAAGCAGACATTCGCCGTGGTTCCCAAGCTGGAGCGGTTCGGGGTTTCCCTGCCGGCGCGGCTCGGGATTGTCCGCTTGTTGTCCAAGCTCTCTCCGGCGTCCCCTGAATTGCCGCCCCAGCAGCGCGCGCAGATAGATGCACTCACCCCCTCGACGCGACAAGTGAGTACCAGCGCACTAGAGTTTCTTGCCCCCAAACAGGCGGAGCCCGGTTGGCTCAAGCTGCAGGACGATCTGGCCACTCTCTCGTCCAACAGCATGCACCGTGTCGTGAAGGGGGCGACGCACACATCACTGGTGTACGATCGGAGCGACTCGCAAGCGACCAGCGCCGCCATCGTCGAGGTGGTGCAGGCCGTGCGCAACGATCAATCACTTACACGGTGAATGCAAGCTTAGAGGCAAGGAGACACCCTCATGGTGAACCCTCCATTAATCGTCGGGCGGCTGATCTGGACTTGACCCGGTCTGGTGGACACCCGAGAGTTTGGAGGCTTCGCGTGCCCCGAGAGGCCGCGCCAGATCAAACCTGGAGGTAACTCTTGAAAGCGATGGTATACACGGAATACGGGTCACCGGATGTTCTTCAGCTCAAAGAGGTAGAGAAACCCACGCCCTCGGACAATGAAGTCCTGATACGAATAGATGCGACAACAGTAACAGCAGCGGACTGTGAGCTTCGCAGTCTAAAACTCCCCATCTGGCTCCGGCTTCCCATACGAATTTATCTGGGTCTCATCAGACCAGGAAACAAGATCCTGGGCCAGGAGCTCGCCGGAGAAATCGAAGCAGTCGGCAAAGACGTCAAACAATTTAGGAATGGAGACCAGGTTTTTGCCTCGACCGGTTTGGGTTTGGGTACTCATGCTGAGTACACCTGCCTGCCTGAAAGTGGGATGCTGGCGATCAAACCGGCCAATATGACCTATGAAGAAGCCGCCGCCGTTCCTCTTGGGGGACTTAATGCATTGCATTTTCTGAGAAAAGGAAATGTCCAGAGTGGACAAAAGGTCTTGATCAATGGCGCGGGTGGAAGCATCGGTACGTTTGCGGTCCAGCTTGCCAGATACTTCGGAGCTGAAGTGACTGCCGTGGACAGCACGGGGAAATTGGACATGCTGCGCTCGATCGGCGCGGACCATGTCATTGCTTACACGCAAGAAGATTTCACCAGAAACGGTGAGACTTATGATGTTATTTTTGATGTGGTAGGCAAGAGTTCGTTTACCCGCAGTGTACGATCGCTCAAGCACAATGGACGCTATCTGTTAGCGAACCCTCGGCCCTCACAGATGGTTCGAGGGCTATGGACTTCGAGGAGCAGCAAGAAAGTAATATTTGGGGCAGCAAGCGAAAAGAACGAAGATCTAATATTCCTAAAAGATCTCATTGAGGCGGGGAAGATTCAATCGGTCATCGATAGACGCTATCCATTGGAACACATCGCCGAGGCTCACCGGTACGTCGACACAGGACACAAAAAGGGCAACGTCGTCATCGCTGTGGAGCACAACATCAAAAACTGACGAATCAGGAGGAATACTTATGAAAGCAATTATCTACTCAAAATACGGACCACCGGATGTTCTTCAGTTCGAGGACGTAGAAAAACCTGCGCCCAACGACAATGAAGTCCTGGTCAAAGTTCATGCGGCATCCGCAAATCCAGCTGACTGGCATCTTATGCGAGCAGAGCCATTCCTGGCACGTTTAGCGAATGGGCTTCTAAAACCCAAAAACACGGGGCTCGGCGCTGATGTAGCGGGGCGTGTCGAAGCGATCGGCAGCAACGTAACCCAGCTTCGAGTAGGTGATAATGTATTTGGCGAAATGCCCCTAAATGAGTTGGGCAGTTTTGCCGAATATGTGTGTGCTCCCGAAGAGCTAATGGCCTCGAAACCGGCCAAGATGACATTCGAGCAAGCAGCAGCCGTCCCCTTAGCGGCATTCACCGCTTTGCAGGGTCTACGCGACAAAGGGCAGATTGAGCCGGGGCAAAGGGTTCTGATCAACGGCGCGTCCGGTGGTGTGGGGACGTTTGCCGTGCAGATCGCCAACTCGTTCGGAACCGAAGTCACTGGCGTGTGCAGCACGCGCAATTTAGACATGGTGCGCTCGATCGGCGCGGATCATGTCATTGATTATACGCAAGCGGATTTCACCCAAACTGGTCAGCGTTATGATCTGATCTTTGATGCTGTGGGAAATCGTTCGGTTTCAGATTATAAGCGTGCCTTGAGTCCCAATGGGATTTGTTCCGTTGCCGGGTTTACATCCCTGTCGCGTTTGTTCCAGATCATGTTACTGGGAGGTAAGAAAGTCGGTATGATGAAGACGGCGAAAGCCAATAAAGAAGATTTGGTTTCTATCAAAGAGTTGCTCGAAGTCGGCAAAGTCGTACCTGTGATCGACCGATGCTACCCCTTGGCTGAGACGGCTGAAGCTATCCGGTATCTCGAAACAGGGCACGCCAGAGGAAAAGTCGTCATCACCGTGGCGCATAACCAAACTTGACAGATCGCCTCACCTGTCGCTATGAAACGTAGAGGGAGAAATGACGATGCAAGGCAAGGTATGCCTGATCAAAGGCGCTACCAACGGTATCGGGAAAAGTACAGCCCACGAACTCGCCCGAATGGGCGCAACTGTCGTAATCGTTGGACGGGATGCTCAGAAAACCTCCCAGGTTGTCGAAGAAATCCGTGCGGCAAGCGGTAATGACACAGTGGACTCACTGCTGGCTGATCTGTCGTCGCAGCAGGATGTTCGACGCCTGGCGAATGAGTTCGAGAGTAAATATTCGCACCTTCACGTCTTGCTCAACAATGCGGGCGCGGTCTTCATGCGGCGTCAACTCAGCGTTGATGGCATCGAAATGACTTTCGCGCTCAATCTTCTCGCTCCGTTCCTGCTGACCAATGTGCTCCTCGATAAGATCCAAGCCAGCGCCCCGGCACGGATCATCAACGTGTCGTCTGGGGCGCATACCTCCGGCAAGATCGAATTCGCCAACCTTCAAGGCGAACGGGGCTATAGTCACAGGGCATATGGCAATTCAAAACTCGCGACCCTCCTGTTTACGATGGAACTGGCCCACCGTCTGGATGGAACCGGAGTAACCGCCAATGCGCTGCATCCTGGCCTTGTGAGTACGGGATTCGGGAAAAACAATCCCGGCTTCCTCATGAAGACGATTCGGGCGGTCGTACCTCTCATCGCACGTTCCCCGGAAAAAGGTGCGGATACGTCGATCTACCTGGCGTCTTCACCAGGGGTGCAAAGCGTTACCGGAAAATACTTCGTTGGTCGCAAAGTAACCCAACCGGCCCCACAAGCTACCGATAGCGCTGTCGCCAGGAAGCTGTGGGATGTCAGTGCTGAAATGGTTCATCTCGCGGATGGCCTGCCAGCAGAGGCATAACGACGCCAAACGGCAACTGTTCAGGCAGGCGAGAAATCAAGAACCTGCTGTGCGAAGCCGTGAGGCTCTGGCCGAGGCGATAGGCGCCGCTATGCCAGCGATTACCCCTGTAGATGCGCGGGTCTTTTCGAGCATCGTGGATACCGGACACTGGGCCAGCCGTTTTGATTACCGCTGTAGTCTCCTGCGCGCCTCGGGGTCACCGCCGCGTTGGTATTTTATTTTGGCCTCAGGAGGCGTATCATGCTGGGTAATGCGGGAGCCGCGATCCGTGGAAGCGTTCTCGGCTACCTCGTCGTATTCAGCGGGCCTGGTGCGGTCCCGCGGGTCGCCGGGGTGGCGATTGCGGACCTCGCCGCTCCGGTGGCGTTTCTGGGTTTCCCGGTAGATTGAGGAGGTAAGATTATAACGGCGTTCGTGGTTTTGGGGGTATATAGATGAGTGAGACCAAGTACATCTTCGTTACGGGCGGGGTAGTCTCGTCCATCGGCAAGGGGACGAGCGCGGCGGCGCTCGGGATGTTGCTGAAGGCCCGTGGTTACCGGGTGGTACTTCAGAAGTTCGATCCGTACATCAACGTGGACCCTGGCACCATGAACCCTTACCAGCACGGCGAGGTCTTCGTCACTGATGATGGGGCTGAGACGGATCTCGACCTCGGACATTACGAGCGGTTCCTTGACGAGAACCTTGGGCGCCTTAGTAATGTGACGACCGGGAGCGTGTACTGGGAGGTAATAAGCCGCGAGCGTCGGGGGGATTATCTCGGGGCGACGGTGCAGGTCATCCCGCACATAACCAATGAGATCAAGAGCCGCATCGGTCGTCTCGGGCAGGATAAAGACATCGTGATCACCGAGATCGGGGGCACGGTCGGCGACATCGAGAGCCTGCCTTTCCTCGAAGCGATTCGCCAGTTCCGCAACGATGTCGGGCGCAAGAACGTGCTGTATGTACACGTCTCCTACGTGCCTTACATCGAGGCCGCGGGCGAGTTGAAGACCAAGCCTACCCAGCACTCCACGCAGCGTTTGCGTGAGATCGGCATAAGCGCTGACGTTTTGATCTGCCGGGCTGACCGTCCGATCGGGGAGGACATCAGGAAGAAGATTGCGCTCTTTGGCGACGCGGAGTTGGACTCGGTTATCCCGGCCGAAAACGCCTCCACCCTCTACGACATCCCACTCAGCCTGCATGACAGCGGCCTCGACGACCTCGTGCTAGATAAGCTCGGCCTCGATGCCCCGCCAGCGGACCTTGAGGAATGGAGGTCATTGGTCTCGCGCATCCTGGGGGCGGAAGATACAGTTCGTGTCGCCATCGTCGGCAAGTACGTGAAACTCCAGGATGCCTACCTTTCAATTGTCGAGTCGCTGGGCCACGCGGCCGGTGCGCACGGTCTGAAAGTGGAGCTGGATTGGGTGGATTCGGAGCAGCTCACGAGCCGCGAGAAGACTGCGAAAAGGCTGGCCGGGGTGGATGGCGTGCTGGTCCTGCCAGGCTTCGGGGAGCGGGGGACTGAAGGCAAGATCGAGGCCGCAAGATACGCCCGCGAGTCAGGGACGCCGTATCTCGGGCTGTGCCTCGGGATGCAGATACAGGTCATCGAGTTCGCCCGAAACGTCGCTGGGCTTGAGATGGCGAACTCCACGGAGTTCGATCAGGACACGCCGCATCCGGTAATAGACATCATGCCGGATCAGATCGGGGTCGACATGGGCGGAACCATGCGGCTCGGTAGCTGGCCTTGCAAGCTGGTCCCCGAAACACTGGCAGACACCGTATATGACTCGGATCTCATCCACGAACGCCACCGCCATCGCTACGAGGTGAACAACCGCTACAGGGAAGCCCTCGAAGACGCTGGAATGGTCTTCTCGGGCACCTCGCCAGACGGCCGGCTAGTCGAGATCGCCGAACTCAGGGATCACCCTTTCTTTATCGGGAGCCAGTTCCACCCCGAATTCAAGAGCCGCCCGCTCCGCCCCGGCCCGCTCTTCCACGGCTTCATAGGCGCCTGCGGCGAACTGAAGCGCGGCCCCGCGGACCCCGAGAGGGAAGCCGTCCCGTCAGGCGAGCGGTCGGATCACTGAGCGTAGCGGACACCAAACCAAGGAAAATCCAGGAGCGCGATAGTCGGGATACTGCCCTGACCGTCGTGCTCCTGCCGGATGAACCGGCAGGGAAGATCATCACCCTCACCGCCGGGGTGGTCGAAATTCGGGCCAGCTTGCACTGGCGCCCTGGTCAGGAGCCACGGGGGCAGATTCTGCGCTCACTCCCGAACAACGAAAGCGTGCGCTGCTCCTTTTTGGAAGCAAGAGACGAGGACGCCTCTTCCATTTCAGTAACCGGTGAGGTTCGGGCGTTCGCTGAAGTGGATCTCCGCAGGACCGTAGAATTGGTGCTTCGCGCTATCAGCGTTGCGTCAACACTCTCTGAGGCGGTGCTGGAGGTTTGCGCGGTTAGGCTTGCCTCTCCGGCCGTGACCTCGCCTGTCGCCCTGGGGACGCTGGCGCAGGATCTCCACGACGCCGGATTCCCTGTCGCGTTCGGCCGCTCCTGGTCTGCTGCTCCCAATGCGGAGATCTCCATCGGGACCGGCGCCGATACCGACCTCACCGAATTCCTTGACGGACACTTCCCTTGGCAGGTACTCGTATAGCCCTTACCATCCTCCAGGCTGCGAAGCCGGGCTGCTCGACGCTCTCCGGGTGGGAAAAGGTCCGAGGTTCTGGTGTGAGAGTCTACACGCATGGCTCCTTCATCAACCGTCTGCCGGGACGTCGGCAAGGGCGCATCAAGGAGTTGTGGGCTGGGATCCTCGCAACACTCATTTGGACCTTGTGCCTGGTTCGTGTACCCGTTAGTCTTCAGCGGCTCGCGGGGAAGAAAAGGGGAAAGTCGGCCTCGACTACGCCCTTAGGATGAAAGGGGAAAATGGATGCGCAAGTTGATGATGGTGGTGGCCATGGTGGTGATGCTGGTGCCCCTGTTCGCCGTAACGGCGTTCGCGGTGGACCAGGTAATCCGCTGCAAATCCGCGCCCTGCTACGGGACGGGAAACGACGACAAGATCTACGAGCGGCCCCAAAACGGAGCCTACGACAAGATATACATGAAGGGTGGGCACGACCTCGTGCTGGCCAACGCATACACCAACGACACCGATATAGTCCTGGGCGGCAAAGGCTACGACAAGATCAACGTTGCCGACGGCGACAACCTCGACACGGCCTCCGGGGGCAGTGGGGGTGACTGGTGCATCGTGGATCGTAAATCCGAAGCGGGCACGGGGTGCAGCAGGGTGACCCTCCGCTAGACTTCCAACAGGCGGGCTCTGGAAGAGAGCCAGGCCCGCGGCAGAGCTGGGGCATCCTTCTCTGGTGAGTGTTGTGTGAGAGTGCGGGGGTTTCAGACCCCCGCATTTTTGTGACTACTGCGTACGAAACCCAATGACAGGACCGAGCCGTCAACTACCTTCGGTGAGACAACATATTCACCGCATTGCCCTGAGCTTGTCTTTTAACCAAGAGGAGTCTTGCGATGGGCTTTATCTCCATC
>JACDAR010000188.1 GCA_013695335.1 Rubrobacter sp. | reverse complement strand
GGCCTGGCCCTCGGTCTCCTTGCGGCACGCAGGCTCGGGCTGGCTGATGCCGCGCCTGCCGTGGAAGGGGCGCTGGCGAAACTGGAGCGGGTGATGCCCGAGGATCTGCGCGGGCGCGTCAGGGCGCTGGAGGAGACCATCTCCATCGCCGTCGCGCGGCCAGCCGCGTCAGCGAGCAGCGCGGCGCTCCTGACCCTTGCGGCAGCCGTCGGTGAACGAAGGCGGGTGCGGATGCGCTATCGATCAGGGACCTCGGGGGAGACGGAGCGCGAAGTAGACCCATACGGCGTGATGCACCGCGAAGGATACTGGTACACGGTCGGTCACTGTCACCTGCGGGGCGGATTGCGGCTGTTCCGGGTGGATAGGATCTCCGACGCCACCTTGCTCGACGAGACGTTCGAACGCCCGGAGCATCTCGATTCCCCGGAGGCCGTGCTCGACGCCGTGGCGAACACGAGGGACGACGAGTGGTCTGTCGAGGTGCTGCTGGAGACAGATGCCGAGGAAGCCAGTTGGCAGCTACCGCCCATAGGGTTCTCGCTTCAGGAGACGAAAGGCGGGACGCTAATGCGATGCTCGACCTGGGATCTCACCTGGATGGCCCGCGTGCTGTCAGGCATGGAATGTTCTTTCACAGTGCTGCGTCCGACCGAACTAAGGGATGCTCTGGAGAAGCGCGCCGGGGAAATATCCGCGCTCGCGAAACGCACTGGAGAGGGTACATCGTAGAGATTGCAAGAGGCCGGGGCCCTCCGCATAACGGAGACCCCGGACTGGATTCCTTGCTCTGGTTTGTGGGCGCTAGCGGGCGTTCGGAGTGGCGTTGAATTCCTCGACGTTCATTACCGGCTTCACTTTCTGCTGGAAGCCCTTGGTGACGAAGCCCTTCCTCAGCATATCGTCGCCGAGGGCGTTGCCTATGGAAGCCATGATCATGCCCTGATCCAACGACAGATAGTAGTCGGACACCTTGCCGGAATCTACGTTGACGGAGTCGCGGAAACCCCATTCGGTGTACGCGCCATCGAAGTCCTTCTCGATGTTGGTGAGGTTCTGCATGGTCTTATTCGGGGCGTACCGGAGCGCCAGGAACGCAGCGTGCGGCGTCACGACACCGTTGGTGTACTCTGGGGCAGCCGGGTCTGGCTGCGGGTCCCTGGAGCAGGCGGGATCGTCCCATCCGTGGTCCACGAGCGTCCTGTCGTTGTTGGATGGGTTGCCGCCAGGGTCCATACCGACCGCGTCCACGCCGTAGACGGAGTAGCCGCCTTCGGGGACGTTGGATGGCGAGAAGCCCCAGTAGCCGTACTGCGCCTCATCGATGCCGTGGTGGATCTGGGCCTGCACCGTGAGCGGGTGGTTGATGCGCCAGCTCTCGGGCGCCCACTTCTCCTCGGGGACGAACAGCGTCGGCATGAGCGCCTCGAACATACTGCCGCCCCAGCTTGGAACGAGCCGCGTGCCATTGTACTCGTACGACCCCTCGTATACGTCAACACCGTAGTAGGTGCGCGTGAATCCTTCCGGCCTCGTCTCCAGCCAGCTCCAGTCGCAGTTGTTCGGGAAGGTCCGGTTCGCGCCGTAGTATTCGCGCTGCGGGATCTCACCCTTCCCGATGCCGATGTAGCTGGCGATACGGCTCTCGCTCACGATCGTGTCGTAGCAGCACGGCGCGGATACCGGCTCCGTATCCGTGGCTGGCGCGTAGTGGAACAGGATGCGGTTGGCGTCCGGCCTGTAGTAGAAGCCGAAGTCCATGCTGTCGTAGATCTCACCAGCCCTGTCAGACAGCTCGGGCGTGGTGTTGCGGACGAGCTCCAACCCGACAGCCAGCCAGCCGTTGTCCACGGACGATAGCCAGGGCCTCATCGGCTCGCCGGTCTCGGGCCACTGCGTGAGCTTCTCCCCGTTGCGGATGTCGTACCAGTTGTAGTATTGGCCACTCGGCTCGTGGCGCTCCATCCCTTCGAGCGTGGTGATCGTCCTGTCCAGCCTGGAGACTGTCTCGTCATGCGTGATGATGCCAAGCTCCTCGGCTACGAGAACGCTCCAGATGTATGCGCCGATGTTGGTAGTCGAGGTCTTGACGCTTCGCGTCCCGTCGGCCTTGAGCGTGTCCGCCGGCAAGCCGGTGTTCGGGTCTGTCATCGCCTCGAACGATGCCCAAGTGCCCTCGGCGTAACGGTGCAGCGTCGCCCGATCCAAAGTCCCGCCAGACGGCGCAGCGGCGGAGACAGCCTCATCAGCATTTGCCCGCGGGGCGGCCCCTGCATCCTTTCCCACCACGACGAATATGGCAAGCGCCCCAAGAACAAGCGCCACCAGCATCACCACAGTCGGCGTACCAGGCAATGAAATCTTCCGCATCTAACCACCTTTCCCCAGATTTACCAAATCACTTTAACTAACAATTCCTCGTTACATATGCTTCATAGATAGTACGTCAAGCACAATTAGAGATATTTTTCGAAACTTACTTCTCGAAATTTACGAACTGGTTGGCTGGTTCTCCAGGATTCTGGGTGGAGATTATCCGGTTTGTTGGAGGAACGCTTCGATGGCGCTGGCCGTTTTGCGGGCTGGCTCTTCGAAGAGCATGGAGTAGTGGTTTGCGTCTTCCAGGCGAGTATCGGAGCGGATATCGAGGGCT
>JACDAR010000178.1 GCA_013695335.1 Rubrobacter sp. | reverse complement strand
AGCTCGTAGTCGAAGCCGTGCTCCTCGAAGGCCGAGACGTAGCCTTCTATGTTGCGGGTCCCGGTCTCCTCCGGGTCGCGCTCTTCGACGGCCTCGATGATGAGGCCGCCCGTCTTGAAGAGTAGTTGCAGGCCCGACTCGCGCTCGACCTCATGCCAGGCTTCGTAGGCGTGGGGGGCGAGGGTGGCGTACTCGGGCTGGTGCTGGGCGAGCCGGATGATGCGCGAGTGGTCCTGGGAAGCTCCGCGGTCGTGGCCGAGCTGGAACTGCTCCAGGCCGAGGACTGCGGGTCCAAGCTCTTTGGAGAGCCGGTAGAGGGCCGCGGAGCCGAGGCCCCCGCATCCGATGACGATCACTTCGTAGTCTTTATCCATGCGCAAACTGTAGGGGCGCGGCATGGGATCGTCCAATACGTTTCTCGAGGGTGGTCATAAGCCTGGCTTATAGTGCGATTTGTTGTATGATTTCGTGGCTCGCCCGGCCCGTGGAGAGGGTACAGTACGGGACACGCAGAAGAGAGGCACGGGCGGATCGGACATGGAGCTAAGGCACCTGAGATATTTCGTGGCAGTGGCGGAGGAGTTGAACTTCAGCCGCGCCGCCGGACGGATGTATCTATCCCAGCCGGCCTTGAGCCAGCAGGTCAGAAAGCTGGAACTGGAGCTCGGGGTCACCCTCTTCTCCCGGACCAAGAAGCACGTCGAGTTGACGGAGGCCGGGCGAATTCTGTTGGAGGGTGCCCGCCGAGTCCTGGTGCTGGTCGAGCAGACGGCGCGTGAGGCCAGAGAGGTTGGAGGCGCGGAAGTTCGTCATCTGAAAGTGGGCTTCCCAGAGTACGCGAATCACACGCCCGTCGCGGATGCCCTGCAGACCTTCCGCAGACGCTACCCGTACGTCGAGCTCGAAGAGCACGAGACGCTAACGCTGCAAGAGACGCTGCTACAGATCGACAAACTACACAGAGGAACGCTCGATATCGGGTTCATGCTGAAGCCCGAAGAGGACGACCACTTGGAGATAGAGCACGTCCTGAATATAGAGCTCGTGGCCGCCCTTCCCAAAGGACATCCCCTCGCCGAGCGTGACGAGATCTCGATGAAAGAGTTGGCGGACGAACGCCTCATCCTTTTCTCCCGCAACTTCCACCCCCGCAGCTACGACTACGTGGTCGCATGTTGCAGGGAAGCGGGCTTCGAGCCCAAAGTCGTGCAGCGCAAAGAGCCGCAACTGTATTCGGGGGCCACAACCTACAGGATGGTGGCGGCGGGCATCGGGGCCGGCATCGTCGCCAGACCCTTCGTCTCGGGATACCGGCAGTACGATGTGATCTTCAAGCCCCTGCGGGACCCCGCGCCGGCGCTGGCCCTGGTTGCGGCCTGGCGGCGCGGGCACTCTTCCTCGAACTTGCAAGCCTTTCTCGAAGTCGTCCGCGAACCTGGCCCGGTCGAGGTTCGGGCAAGCACCGAGTCAGGACCGAACGGGAATTCCGCCACGGGGATCTAGCCCAGACCCCCGACTCAGCGTTGCAAAGCGGGCCAAAGAGCAGAACGGCGCGGGGACGGCGTACGCTTCTCACGCTACGCGCCGACCGGATACCCCTAAGTCTGCTGCGCCGGCCGACGTATCAGGGAGGTTGTAGGTAGACTCTGCGCCGTGCGACTGATCTACACGCTCATGCTCGTTAGTATCACGGTCGTATGGGGCTGGACGTTCGTGGTGGTGCGGGACGCCATCGCCATCTACGGCGTGCTGCCTTTTCTGGCAGCGCGCTTCGTTCTGGCTACCGCGGCGATCTCACCTTTCGCCGTCCCGAAGCTCACGCGTCGGACGCTCATCGTGGGTGGTGGGATCGGGGTGGTGCTTGCGGCGGGCTATCTTTTTCAGACGCTGGGGTTGCTCTTCACCACGCCGACAAACTCTGGCCTCATAACCGGCCTCTTCGTGGTATTCGCGCCGCTGGCGGACAGGATCTTCTTCGGGGCCAGCTTCTCGCGGCAGGTGATAGTGGCCGTCGTCCTGAGCCTGCTGGGGATGGTGCTTCTGGCTGGCGGCGGACCGGATGGGATCAACCCCGGAGACCTGCTCACCCTCGTGTGCGCGGCTGCGCTTGGGCTGCACATCGCGCTTCTCTCCCGCTACGCTGCCGGGTACGATGCCATCGGCCTGGCGTTCGCCCAGCTACTCGCGATGTCCCTGCTCTTCGTCGTGTTCTGGCCTTTCTTCGATCCCCTGGAGTTGCCGCCTCGGGGGGTCTGGATCGCCCTGCTCATTACCGGACTCCTGGCTTCGGCCGGGGCATTCTGGGTGCAGACGTTCGTGCAGCAGCGCATCCCTGCGGCCCGAACCGCGATCATCCTGACGATGGAACCTGTATTCGCCGGGCTGTTCGGATACTGGCTCGCTGGAGACAGGCTAGTCGCGATACAGATCACAGGCGCTATCCTGATCCTCTCGGCACTCGTCGTCGGAGAAGTCTTTCCACTCCTGCAACGGCGCAAGCAGTCCAGTATTTAACACGCGCTTAACGCACGTTTAACCCGGAACTTACGGCCATGAAACCAAGACAGGCCAACGCATTGCTATGCTCATTATGGCATTCGAGCTAGCCGTTGGAGGGAGAACCGTGAGTATCCAGGGTAATTGGGAGCAGCGACGCGTGGAGGCTGTCTCGCGCATGGGGGAGATGGATCGGCGCACATTCGTGAAGATGGGTGGGGCGAGCGCGGCGGCCTTGATCCTCGGCTACGGGCCGTTCACCGAGAGCGTGTGGTCCCAGCCCGTCTTCCCAGACTATCCTTTCACTTTGGGCATTTCGTCGGGAGATCCGCTGCCAGACGGCGTAGTGCTGTGGACCCGTTTGGCCCCGGATCCCCTGAACGGCGGCGGGATGCCGAGCAAGAAGGTTCCCGTCCAGTGGCAGGTGGCTACGGACGAGGGTTTCGCCAACGTGGTGCGCGAAGGCGCCACGTTCGCCCGTCCCGAACTGGCGCACTCTGTCCACGTCGAGGTCAGCGGTTTGAAACCGGCCAGCGAGTATTTCTACCGCTTCAGGGCAGGGAGTGAACTCTCCCAGGTCGGAAAGACCAAGACGGCCCCGGCGGTCGGGGCGAGCGTCGCTGAGATGAACTTCGCGTTCGTTTCTTGCCAGCAGTACGAGCACGGCTACTTCACCGCGTACCGCAGGATGGCCGAGCAAGAACAGCTCGATCTCGTCGTTCACCTTGGAGACTACATATACGAGTACGGTCCCAACCAGTACGTCGCCCCAGGCGGGAACGTCAGGGCGCATTCAGGGCCTGAGATCATCACGCTCACCGATTACCGCAACCGCCACGCCCAGTACCGCACCGATGCGGATCTACAGGCGGCCCATGCAGCGTTCGCGTGGATCGTCACTTGGGACGACCACGAGGTCGAGAACAACTACGCGGATGATGTTCCCGAAGCCGGAAGCCAGACACCCACCACTGCCGCGTTCCTCCAGCGGCGGGCTGCTGCCTACCAGGCTTACTACGAGCACATGCCCCTCAGGCGCGCTTCGGTGCCGAGCGGCCCCGACATGCTCCTCTATCGTCGCCTCGTATACGGTGACCTCGCCGGGTTCAACGTACTCGATACGCGGCAGTATAGGGACGATCAGGCGGCAAACGACGGGACGGATCCGCCCAACCCGGAGAGCCTCGACCCTGCGCGCACCCTCACGGGAGAGGCGCAGGAGAAGTGGCTGCTGGATAATCTCGCCGCCTCCGCGACCACGTGGAACGTGCTCGCCCAGCAGGTGTTCTTCGCCCAGAGGGATTTCGACACGGGCGATGGGCAGAGGTTCAGCATGGACGCCTGGGATGGTTACGTAGGTTCCCGCGACCGCATCTCCAACTTCATCAGGGACAACGGTGTCCAGAACTCCGTCGTCCTGACGGGGGACGTACACAACAACTGGGCGGCGGACCTGAAGGCTAACTACGACGATCCAACCTCCCAAACGCTCGGCAGCGAGTTTATCGGGACATCCATAACCTCGGGCGGCAACGGCGCGGACACGAGCGCGAGCCAGGATGCAGTCGTCGCGGAGAACCCGCACATCAAGTTCTTCAACGGCCAGCGCGGCTACGTCCGCTGCAAGCTAACGCCCGAGATGTGGCAGGCGGATTACAGGGTGCTGCCCTACGTCAAGCAGCAGGGGGCGCCCGTCTACACGCGGGCCTCGTTCGCCATCGAGGCAGGGAATCCCGGTCTGCAGCCTGTGGACACCAACGCCGTTCAGGGAACCAGCATCTCCGCCACGGCCATCGAGTCCGATACGGAGAGGGTTGGCGCCCAGGAAAGGGCGGCGAAGAGGGGCCGCTAGAAGCGAACCGGTGTTTCAAATCCCACTGCCGCCCCGGACCTGAAACGATTCCGGGGCGGTCAGATCCGCAAGGCTCCGGTGGCGTTAACCCGAGGCATAGGCGAGCGAGATCAGCACCCCGTTGATGATTACGAAGGAGACGCCGAACACCAGCAGCGAAGCTCTATATCTCTGCGGTGCGCCAGTTCGGCGTGACCAGCGTCGTAGCCCATCCTGGAGACTATTGCCATCAGGGCCGCACCGAATACGTAGAAGAGGGCGACGATGTGGATCTCGTCCACCAGCGAGACTGTTTCGGGGGAACCGAGCACGTTGTTGCTGACCTGCATGTTGACGACGATGGCGAACAGTGCCCCGACGAGTACGGTCATGCGCCCGCTGAAGACCGGCGGCGCTTCGGGAACCATCAGGAAAGAGAGCAGGGCTATCGCGATGGCCGCGTAGACTCCGGCAAGCAGCTTGAGAAAGCCAATGGCGGTGTCGCGCTGCATCTCGAAGGTGACGAAGACGTGCTCCTGGCTGCTCTTGGCGCCCGCTTCCGGGTTTCCGTACGCCGTATCGTCCTCGACGACCCGCTTTTCAACTTTGAAGTCCGTCACGCGCCAGCCTACGGGCACGATGCGATCCGCATAGCCTGAGCCAGCGTCATCCACCCTGTACGCATTCAAATCCGGGCCAGATAGCCCGAGGTCTACACTCAAGGTCTGCCGGTCGAATGGGAAGTTGACGAGGTTCCAGTTGTGGAGCACTCTGGCCCTCACCTTGCGCCGCGACCACGCCACCCCGTCCTGTTCGATTGTCCTGTTCAGGCGAATGTCCTCCACCTGCTTGGCGTTGACGAACTCGACGCCATCCAGGGGATCAGTCCCCGGCGGGTGGATGCTCCACATCCAGTAGTCGATCCCGAACGAGTCGCCAGAGGTGTCGAAGTCGCGCAGCGAGGTGACGTAGACGCCTATGGTCCCCTCGTCCCGCTCCTGCGCGGCCTACGCGGCCCGCGGCGGGAAAAGGAGGACGACGACGAGGACAAATGCAACCAGCGGGAGGATCGGCGTGCATCTTCGGGCAAGGCGCAGGATCATTCGCGTCCTTCACCCGAGAGCCGTGGCCTAACTCGTGGACCGGACACCCTGGAGCGCATGGAGGCCAAGATAGCATGCCACCGCCCGAGATGAACGCGCCGCGCGGGCTTCCCTGGGGTATAAACTGAAAGTTCCCGCGAAACTTGAGAGGGAGGGATTTATGGCCCGCACGGTAGAAGTCCCGGAGTACGAGGTACAGGATGGCGTTCGGGTGGACCCTGGCCGGACGACCCTGATCATCGGCGATATGCAGAACGACTTCGTGAAGGAAGGCGGCACCCTGGTCGTTCCCTCTGCGGAGGGAACCCTTCCTGCGATGCGTCGGATGCTGGATCTGGCGCGGGATTCCGGGATGAGGGTGGTCTTCGTCCAGGACACTCACGAAGACGGCGACCCGGAGTGGAGGATCTGGGGCGAGCACTGCCGCGAAGAGAGCTGGGGCTGGCAGGTTGTGGACGAGCTCGCTCCGCGCGATGATGAGGCTACCCTCCGCAAGCCCCGCTACGATGCCTTCTACGGAACGCAGCTAGAGCATCTGCTGCGCCTGTGGGGCGTCGATACGCTCATCATCTGCGGTACGGTCGCCAACATCTGCGTCCACTACACGGCCTCCAGCGCAGCCATGAGATGGTTCAACGTCATTATCCCGAGAGACTGCATCTCCAGCTTCAACG
>JACDAR010000140.1 GCA_013695335.1 Rubrobacter sp. | reverse complement strand
GGAAGTGGTCCCGCGAGCTCGACTACCGTCTGATAAAGGAGCTGTGGTGCTTCACCGACGACCGCATCTCGGTTCGTTTCGAGTACGAGAGCCACGATGAGAGCGGGCAATGGTGGCGCAGCCACGGCAATGAACATTGGGAGTTCGACGAGAACGGGTTGATGAAACGGCGTGACGCCTCCATTAACGACTACCGCATAGAGGAGTCCGAGCGCCGCGTCTCCTAGCGGACGTTCTCAGACCATCTGCTAGACTCCGCCCGAAAACGCAGAAGGGAGTTAGATATGGTGGACCATCTGGTGTTCTTCGCGGTGCGGGATGGCGTCTCGACCGAGGATGTCGAGGATCTCATCTCGTCCATCCAGGCTCTGAAGGACGAGGTGTCTAGCACCGTGGACCTATCGGTGGGGGAGGATTTCAGTGGGCGCGCCGGCGAGTACACGCACGCGCTCTTCGCCCGCTTCGAGGATCGGGCCGGTCTTCAGGAGTACATGCAGCACCCGGCGCACCTCGCCGTGGTGGAGAAGTTGGACGAGCGCACGACCGGACGCATCGTCGCCGACTACGAGTTCTGAGATGCAAACTCCGGGCTACGAGAACATCACGCCGCGGGAGTTGAAGCGCCGCCTCGACGCCGGGGACGAGCCGGTTTTGCTCGACGTACGCGAGGTGTGGGAATACGAGATGTCCAGGATAGAGGGGTCGAAGTTGATCCCGATGGGCGAGATGCCAGAACGGGTTTCAGAGCTGGTCCCATCAGCGGAGACCGTGGTGATCTGCCACCACGGCTCCCGCAGCGCCTATATGACGCAGGCCCTCGAACGCGCCGGATTCCAGAACGTCATCAACCTCGAAGGTGGCCTCGACGCCTATTCACGCGAAGATCCCTCGGTGCCGAGGTACTGAGTAGAATATTCTCCATGTAGCGACTTGCCCTATGCCGCCCTTTGCAGGAGCAGGGAGAGGCCGAAGATCGCAAGCCCCGCGACGGCTATGGTTCCGAGCGCCACTCTGAGGCTAAACAGCTCTGCCAGGCCGCCGACGGTTGGTGGACCGAGTAGGAAGCCAGCGTAGCCGAACGTGGTAACCACCGAGATCGCCGTCCCTGCCCTCTGCGGGACGAACTCTCCTGCCACCGAAAACGCTATCGAAACCACACCCGAGATCGCCAGGCCGATCACGAAAAATCCTCCGATCACGAGCACCGGTAGCGTCGTTGCGAGCGCGACCGTCATCCCGGATGCTGTGAGCAAACCTACCCCGAGTAGGGTTGTGCGGTTACACAAGCGTCCCACCACCCAGCCGGTCCCGACCCTCCCCAGCGCCATAGCTCCATAGAAGATGGCTACCCCCGAGCCGCCGAGCAGCGCCGGAAATCCCAGCGAATCTCGCAGATATATGCCCGACCAGTTTCCCATTTGTCCCTCCGAGAGCAGCCCCAGGGTGGCGATTGCGGCGATGAGCAGGAGCGGGGCGCTCCGGTACAGATCCCACTTTCCCGTTACGGCCCTGTCTTTATCGGTGAACCCGGTTTCTTCCGTAGTCTCAGGCGCTCCTCTTGGCGGACGCCACCCGGACTCGGGAAACGGGAGGGAATGAAGGCTGCGGTTACGGCTGCCAGGGAACCAGGAGCGACAGGTAGACGAGCCGGTAGTCGACGCCCGCCAAGAGGAGCGCCCCGGCGCCCAAAGCGCCGGCTACCGCCCCACCTGAGTACGCGGCGTGCAGGAAGGACATGCAGCGGCGTCCCGAAAACCGTTCGAGGTCAACTGCCCCGGCGTTGATCCCCACATCATAGAGCCCCGCGGCGGAGGATAGAACGAGGAGGACGATGATGAGGGCGGCGAAGCTCCCGGCAAGGGCCAGGCCAGAGATCCCAATCCCGAAAGCACAGGTCACGATGATCAGAAATGTCTCGCGACCGAGCCGGTCGGCGATCCACCCCAAAGAGCCCATCGTGGCTATGGAGGCCCCAGCCCCCGCGAACAGCGCGATCCCCAAAGGTCCGAGGGATATATCCAGGGTTCGGCTCAGATCTGTCAGGAGCACCGCGTTGCACCCCGCCCAGAGACCAAATACGCCGAACGCCGAAAGCAGAAGCGCCAGCAGCCGCCCTGAGCTCGATACTCGTTTGTTGGTCCACGCGTTCTCTAGCATGGCCCGCTTCCCATCTTGTGGGTGACGCTACCGCTTTCAGATCTCGGTGGTCGAGCCTACTGGCCGATGTTGAAGAACCTGCTCCGACCGCTTCCTCCCTGCTACCAGTTATTGAGCGCAGCTTCGACCCGGCGGTAGAGGCCGGCCGCGATACCTTCCGGCTCTGACGAACGTTCCTGGAGCATGCGGGCTGCCTGTTCCGTGGTGGCGTCGCCCGCTATCTCGAAGGTGAGAACGATCGGCTCCGCGTCTTCCAATCCAAGCTCTTCTTCGATGATCCGCCGTACTTCGGTCTCTTCTTTGCCTGTCTTTGCGGCGACATCGCGGCTCATGGTTTTGGGGTCAAGTTCCTGGCAGACTTCGATGCCGCCGCTCATGCGACGCTCCCACCACCAGCGGGCTTCGACGCCCGTGAAGTTGTCGTGGACGAGGGCCATCATCGGGTCGGCCATCAGGGTGTGGAGAGGTTCTGACATTGGCTCTTTATACCAGCCTTCTTTGGGTGTACGGGTCTCTGGGTACAATAGGGGACACGTGACGTGGGAGGTAGACCATGCTACTGGTAAGGGATTCGATGAGCCGGGAGGTCGCAAAGATCACACCGGAGACCACGGCGGCCGAGGCGCTCGCTGTTTGCCGGGAAAGGCGCATCAGGCACCTTCCCGTGATTGATGGCGATAGCCTGGTCGGAATAGTATCTGACCGGGATCTCCGTTCCGCCACGCCTGCGCTGGGGGATCCGGACAGGGCTGCGGCGCTTGGGCGAATACGGGCTTCCGAGGTCATGACGCGGGAGCCGGTAACCGCGCATCCCGACGATCCCATAGAGACGGCGGCGAACATGATGCGGGAACGTTGGATCGGCTGCCTGCCAGTTGTGGAGGATGATGATCTCGT
>JACDAR010000139.1 GCA_013695335.1 Rubrobacter sp. | reverse complement strand
GGTCGTAGACAATCAACGATACGTATAGTATCGTTGATTAGTATCTCTAGGAGGATATGAAATGGCCAAGAAGCGGGGCGGTGGAGCAGATGGGCGATGAACATTGGTTGACTTCTCTAGGTACTGGTCGCCAGAAGAGAGTGGCGTTTGCTGCCAGGAAACGTAGCGCGGCGCGGCGCCATCCTTCTCCAATGATTACTCAAATTGAGTTGCCTTATCGTCAGTGGGATGGTCCTATCGGACCCTGAAGTGAACACTTTGGCAAGGCGAGCAAGCAAGTATATCCTCTAGACGGTGGTCCACCGGAGCGTAGCTGCAACGAGGTTGAAGTTGCGAAATTACTCCGCAACGTGCGGAAAGAGGCTTTCTGGGTTTGCTCATATGCGCCCAGCAAGGTTCCCGATATCTGGCGTTCATGGTCCATAGCTCCAAGCGATTTACCCACCTGGATGAAAGAGCTAGACAAACGTATCCGTTCGCGACTCATCTCAAAGACCGGTGGAATACCGGACGTTGCTGCATGGGATCCTGATCGGCCACTCGAAACAGTCATCTTTGTGGAATGCAAAGGACCAAGGGAAGACATAAAAGAAGGCCAGGAAGACTGGGTTGCTGCGGCATTTGAGCATGGTTTGACTCCAGAAAACTTTGCTGTTGCTGTTCGGCCTTTTGTATGAATCCAAACTAAAGTTACTAACCTGATTACGATGACCAGGTGAGCCTCACAGTTCGCATTTCTCGATCAGGTCAGCTTCTTTTGAGTGCCTCTTCGACCTGACGGTAGAGCCCGGCGGCGATGCCTTCCGGCTCCGACGAACGTTCGCGGAGCATGCGGGCGGCGTCGTCCGTCTTGGCGTCACCCGCTATCTCGAAGGTGAGAACGATCGGGTTCGCGTCCTCCAATCCAAGTTCTTCTTCGATGATCCGCCGCACTTCGGATTCATCTTTGCCTGTTTTTGCGGCGATTTCGCGGCTCATGGCCTCGGGGTCGAGTTCCTGGCAGACTTCGATGCCGCCGCTCATGCGACGCTCCCACCACCACTCCGCTTCGACGCCGGTGAAGTTGTCGTGGACGAGGGCCATCATCGGGTCGGCCATCAGGGTGTGGAGAGGTTCTGACATTGGCTCTTTATACCAGCCTTCTTTGGGTGTACGGGTCTCTGGGTACAATAAGGGACACGTGACGTGGGAGGTAGACCATGCTACTGGTAAGGGATTCGATGAGCCGGGAGGTCGCAAAGATCACACCGGAGACCACGGCGGCCGAGGCGCTCGCTGTTTGCCGGGAGAGGCGCATCAGGCACCTTCCCGTGATCGATGGCGATAGCCTGGTCGGAATAGTATCTGACCGGGATCTCCGTTCCGCCACGCCTGCGCTGGGGGATCCGGACAGGGCTGCGGCGCTTGGGCGGATAAAGGCTTCCGAGGTCATGACGCGGGAGCCGGTAACCGCGCATCCCGACGATCCCATAGAGACGGCGGCGAACATGATGCGGGAACGTTGGATCGGCTGCCTGCCAGTTGTGGAGGATGATGATCTCGTCGGCATCATCACCTCATCCGACGTAATGGAGGCGCTCGTCTACCTGGTCGGGGCGCACGAGCCCGGCAGCCGCTTCGAGGTGGTAGTCCCTGACTGGCCCGGTACTCTCGCCGGTGCGGCGGGCATTTTCGGTGAGCTAGGCATAAACATAGTCAGCGTCGCTATGGGCTCTCGCCGCGAGGAGATGCCAGACGGAACCCCCGGGCGAGCCGTCGTGTTCAGGGTGGATACCGTGAAACCTGGCGGGGCCGCCGAAGTCCTCGAACAGGCGGGATACCGCGTCCTCTGGCCGCCGGTCGCACCGGTGTGAGCGAGGCGTGACGGCGTGAGCGGGCGTTCGGTCTTCGTCCACGGCCCAAGCCTCGAGGACTACGGTTTCGGGGAGGGGCATCCTTTCGACCCGATCCGACTCCGCATGACCGTGGACTTATGTGAGGCTACTGGCCTGCTCGGCGGCCACGAACTCATCGAACCGGATCCCGCCACCGAATCCGACCTCCTGACGGTCCACAGCCTCACGTACGTCCGTCTCGTCCAGGAAGCGAGCCTTGGCGGGGGAGTGGCCGCTGACCTGCGTCCGTACGGCATAGGTAGCACGGACAATCCGGTGACGCCACATGTCCACGATGCCTGCGCGCGGGTGGCTGGCGCGGTGCTGGCGGCATGCCGGATGGTCATGCGGGGCGAGACGGAACACGCACTGTGCATCTCGGGCGGGCTTCACCACGCCATGCGGTCGCGGGCTAGCGGGTTCTGTTTCTACAACGATGCGGGGGTCGCCATAGCCAGGATGAAAGGGGAACATCCCGGCATACGCATCGCCTACGTGGACACCGACGCCCATCATGGCGACGGCGTGCAGTGGATGTTCTACGAAGACCCGGACGTGCTCACCGTCTCCATGCACGAGTCCGGGCGATATCTCTTTCCGGGGACCGGAGGCGTCGAGGAGCGGGGGAGAAACGGCGGGATTGGCTACTCCGTCAACGCGCCGCTTGAGCCGTATACGGACGACGGGTCCTGGATCTCCTGTTTCGACGCCCTCGTACCAGAAGTCCTGCGCGCTTTCGGGCCCGACATCATAATCTCCCAGAACGGCTGTGACGGGCATGCCCTCGATCCCCTGACGCACCTCTCCGCCACCACTCATCTCTACGAGCACGTCCCGCAGGCGATCCACGACCTCGCCCAGGAGCTGTGCGGCGGACGATGGGTCGCCACCGGCGGCGGGGGCTACGACATCTGGCGCGTCGTTCCGCGAGCCTGGACCGCGCTCTGGGCCGCCGTCTCCCACCAGGAACTACCGGAGAAAGTGCCAGAAAGCTGGTCTTCGGAGTGGGGGAGCCGGAGTCCCGTGAAGCTCCCATATCTCATGCGCGACGATCCCGCTGATTACCCGGCGGTAGACCGCGCCCGCGAGATAGCCGACAGAAACCGTCGGACGACGGAGTCGGTCCTCGAAAGGGTAATGCCTCTGATCTCGTAGAGACTCCGTGATGATTACCACGCGGCCGTCGGTGGATCGAAGGACCACCCTTGTCCGGCCTGTGCGGTGTGGTAGCCTTCCTGTCGTGGAGAGGATAGAGATCTCGGCAACGCTCCCTGAAGCGCCGCCAGAAGAGAAGACCGAGCGTCGCACCACGCAGGAGCCACCCTACAAGGTCATCTTGCACAACGACGACTTTACTCCGATGGAGCATGTCGTCGCTACGCTACGAAAGGTGATCCCACGCATGTCCACGCAGCGGGCGGTGGACATCATGATCGAAGCCCACACCAAAGGCAAAGCTGTCGCCACCAAGACCCACAAAGAGCTCGCCGAACTCTACATGGAGGGTCTCAACAACGAGGGGCTCATCGCCAGCATAGAGCCGGACTGAATCATAGAGCAGGCTAATCTTAACCTCTGCTAAAACAATCAGGCTATTACCTGTACGAGCTTTGCACAAGAACTCGGATGGTGGCACTAGATGATGTGGTTTCGAGAAAACACACCCCAACAAATCGCATGGTAGGGAGGCTTTTTGTACAAGACCACCTGTACGGTAAAGACTGGCGACATACGGTGATTTGGAAAGGGAATATTGAAAGTTGAGGAAGCCAAAGAACGGCTTCGAGACTATCTGCTTGATGGTATCGCCAGCGAGATCTTTCGAGCAGAGGAAGCGTATTCGCTGGCTGCGGAGATCGGGAATCATGCCGAAGAGATCAATTCTGCCAACTTTGGAGAGTTTTTCGGTTCGTTGCAAATAATCCTATCTGATCGACAAACTCTATCTATCGTGAAGCTATTCGATTCGGGCAAGAGACATCCGACCAGAAGTATTCCGGCTACGCTTTCCATACTCAAGAGCTATGCCGAACTCTGGAAACTATCTGACCGGCAGGCTTTGTGCAGATTCTTGATCGACGCAGGTGGGGAATCTTCGGAAGTAGAATCGCTTGATGATGCCGGACTGACCCGTGCTTTGGTGGCTCACTTTGAGAACACGCTGCCCGCTTCTCGGTTGCCCGCTTCTCGGTATATAGGGCTCGATAAACGTACGGCATCCTTCGGCGCGCTGCGGCAAGCCAGAAACAAAGTCATAGCTCACAATGAAGACATAAAGGCCGATGAGCTACCAACGGTAACGTGGGGAGAAGCCAGATCGTTACTGAACTATGCTAAGAAATTTGTTGCGACAGTCGGGGACCAGTACCTGGGACTGATTTTCAGCGACAGCAGCGATAATTATAG
>JACDAR010000099.1 GCA_013695335.1 Rubrobacter sp. | reverse complement strand
CCCTGTATTTCTTGGGTCCCTCGGGCGAGGGAAGTGAGATCTTCTCCCTGACCTTCAATTTGCGCGACTCCGCGAGCTGCTGCCCGATGAGCGCTGCCCCGTCCCGCAACTCGGAGAAGGCATTCTCAGGCGTCCCTGAGCCCGGTGAGTAGTTGACGCGGAAAATGTCTGAGTAATTCTCGTCCACGCCGTAGATGAGGTTGGATTTCCCGCCGCTGTTCAGGAATGTCGAGGCGAGGGCCGTGGTCTTCTCGACGCCTGGCGCTTTCCCGATGCGATCCACGAGATCGTTGGAGAACGTCACGTCGGATTGGGTTTCGCCTGGCTGGACGACGTAGTCGCCGCCGAGGGAGTCTTCGAGGAAACTTCGGATAGTGCCGAGCACGCTCCCGCCGAGGGCGGAAAACGCGATCACCAGCGACACGCCGACCATGAGCGCCGAAGCCGTCAGCGCCGTGCGGCCCCGATTGCGGGTCGCGTTGGCAGCGGCCATCCTCCCCTCGATGCCGAACAGCAGGCGCAGCACCGGCGAGAACACAGCGGCAAGCGGCCTCACCAGAACCGGGATGATGAGCGAGACGCCGAGGAACGTCCCGATCACACCAGCCAGGCCGGAGGCATAGATGATCCCCTCCAGGTTTTCGGAGAGGTTTCTGGCGAGGTAGTAGATCCAGGGCGCCCCGACGCCGACGAGCACGAGCCCGAGAACCGGGGCGATCCACGACACGCGCCGCCCCCGGCCCGAACTCGCGACGGCGCTCCGGGCGCGCATGGCTTCGACGGGGCTCACTCTCCCGGCGCGTAGCGCGGGATAGAGTGCGGCGAACACCGTAATGAGCACGCCGACGATGAGGGCCGAGATGATGGCGAAGGGGGAGATGGTGAGCTTCGTGATCTTGAACAGGAAAGCCTGGCCGAAGAGGTACACGAGCCCGCGGGCCATCCCGTAACCGAAGATCACCCCGAGGGCCGATCCGAGGAGGCCGAGCAAGGCCGCCTCGATTATGACGGAACGCGCGATCATGCCGCGCGTCGAGCCGAGGGCGCGCAGCATCCCCAATTCTCGCGTCCTCTCCAGCATGGTCATCGAGAGCGCGTTGAAGACCAGGAACGCCCCGACGAAGAGCGCCGTCCCCGCGAAGAAGAGCAACGCTATGGCGAACCCCTGGAACTGGCTGTTGATCTCGTTTGTTCGCGTCTCCGAACGCTCGGTCTGGAGTCCTTTACCGAGGTTGCGCTCCAGCCGCTCGCGCACACCAGCGACTGCGCCGTCGCTAGTCGCCTCGACTGCGATACCGGAGATTTTGCCCTTCTTGTCGAACTCTTTCTGGACGTAGGGCAGCGGCACCATCCCGAAACCAAAGCCACCAAAAGATCCGCCAGGAACCCGCAGCAACCCGACGAGCTTCAGTTTGTCAGAGCCGCCTGGCGTAGCAACCTTCACCCGCTCGCCAATGCGCAGCCCCACCGATTCCGCGGTGCTGCCGTCCAGGATCATCTCCTTCCCACTGCGGGGGAAACGGCCCTTGTCCAGCTCGAAGCCGGTCGCCAGCGCCGCCGACTCTGGCTCCACCCCGAATAGCTGCATGCTTCTTACCTCGGGAGGACCTTGTTCTTTCTCGCCGGGCAGCAGCAACGAGGCCGAGACCGGAAGTCTCGGGGCCGCGCTCTCCACATCCTTCGTGGCGCGGACTTTTTTCAGCACGTCAGCATCGAAAGCGCCGGAACCGCCAGCCGGGGTGACGACGAGATCAGCGGCCCCGAACGCCCGCGAGTAAAGATCGGTGAAGGTGCTTGACATGGTCTGGGAGAGCGTTAGCACCCCGAACACTATCCCCACGCCGAGCACTATGCCAACAGCAGTGAGCAGCGTGCGCTGCGGGCGGCTCCCCATGTTGCGCAGGCTGAGCCCGGAGAACCTCCGAAGCTTCACGATTGACCCGCGTTCGGCCCCGGCCTAAACTCCATGAGACGGGCATGGATTGCCGCTGACAAGTTCATCTCGATGCGGGGAGAGAACATGGAGCAAGGTGAAGCGCCAGCACGGGACAGGAACTCCAAGGCTGGGATCACTTCCCTCGTCATCGCCATCCTGGCGACTGTGGGGGTCGTTGTTCTCTTCGTCATAGCCGCCCTGGTCGGGGCCTCGGCCCTGGGCGGGACCGACCCGCAGAGTTTCGATCCCCAGAGCCTCCAAAAGTCAGGGGCTTTCGCCGGTTTCGCGCTGGTCGGCATAGGTTTCCTGGTCTGCATCATCCTGTACTTCATCGGGCTGGTGCTCGGCCTCGTCGGCGTCTTCCAGAGGCGCAGGAAGCGGCTGTACGCTGTCCTCGGC
>JACDAR010000095.1 GCA_013695335.1 Rubrobacter sp. | reverse complement strand
GGGGGCATGTTCGAGTAGATCGCCTCGTAGTTGGCCCGCTCCACGATGTACGTCTCGTGGAAGATGCCCACACTACCGTCTTTGCCGACGCTGCGGTTGAAGCGCTGCCACGCCGGCATGTGCGGATCGTCGGGGTTTCTGGCGAACCTTTCGAGGTCTTCGAAGGAGCGCCAGTACTGAACGAGGGCGGGGCCGCTCCAGTACAGAAAGAACTCGGCCCCGAGGAATCCCTTCTCGGGGTGCTGATACAGTTCCTGGAGCATCGGGCGCATGGCGCGCACTGTGGGGAGCCACTTCTTGAAGGCGAAAAGGTTGTTGATCCTCATCCCGATGATGAACACGACGAACGGTTCGTCCATCCTGGCCGTGAAGCGTCCGGGGGTGATCTGGGCCATGCTCGTGCTCCTTTCTATGTCAGGTGCGGTTCGGGGTTGTTCGTCGGTGGCATGGTATTGCGGATGGTGGCCTGCTGGACCTCGGTGTAGACGGGATCGGAGAAATCCAGCATCGAGGGACTGAGCGGGAGCCAGATCCCGAAGACGAGCATGACCGGCGCCGGATTGTTGAACTGCGCCACCTCTGCCGTCATCACATTACCTTCCGCCCTCTGTCCGCGCCCGCACCACGACGCGCTCGTGGGCGATCTGCTCGATCTTCGCCCGTGAAGCGGGGCCGGAGTCCAGACCGATGTACTTGCCGTAGCCGGGTTGCTCCTCGAGGAACCTCTCCAGGACCTGCGTGACCTCACGCTCGTCCGTGATGGTATCGCCGAGGGCCGGGATCTCCTTGTTCTTCACCCGCAGCCTCACGGGCGCGCCGCCGCGCAAGTTCTTCCACCACGGGCTGTCGGTGGTCATCAGATAGGCGTCGCCCTCGCGGAGGTAGGACACCGGGATCGTGTATCTCTTCCCGCTCTTGCGTCCGGCGAAGGTGATGAGCAGGAACTTCTTGCTCATCAGGCCGTGCAGGGGCGAGCGTAGCAGCAACGCCGGGAACCTGTTCATCAGGTGCATGAATTTGCTCATCGGTCGTCCCTTTCCCGGGACTGCGGCGCGTCGCGCAGGCTTCGCGCCGTGGAGCGCACCGTCCGGCGTTGCAGAGAGCGGGGTATGAAGCCTACGAGCGGCATGATCACCCTGTATGGGAAGCCCGGGAAGACCAGCGCGTCCCCGCGCTCGAAGCCCCGGATGGCCTCCCGCGCGCACTGCTCGGCGGTGATGGTGAGAAACTCAGGGGGACCGCCGCTCAAGCCCTCCATGCCCGCCGCCTGGTCGAACTCCGTCTCGACGGGCCCCGGACAAACCTGCGTTACCGCGACGCCGGCCTCCGCCAACTCCAGGCGTAGCGTCTCGGTGAACCCGTCCACGAAGTGCTTGGCGCCCGTGTAGGCCGCCGCTCCGGGAATGAAAGAATGACCCGCCCCCGACCCGAGGTTGAGGACACCGCCGCGACCCCGCTCCACCATCCGTGGGATGAGCCGGTGGGTGAGCAGGGCGAGGGCCACGACGTTGACCTGGAGGACCTGGCGGACCCGGGTCCAGTCGGCCCCGTCGTAGAGGCTCTGGTCGCCGATGCCGGCGTTGTTCACGAGCACGTCCACCGCTCCTACTCCTTCGGAGACCCATTCGAGCATGGCCCCGGTCGCGACCTCGTCCGCCAAGTCGCAGGCCGCGGTGTGGACGGTTAGGGAAGGGTTGCTCGTCTCCAACTCGGCGCGCAGCTCCTCCAGCCGGTCGGCGCGGCGCGCTACGAGCACCAGGTTGCGGGTGCGGGGAGCGAGCCGGCGGGCCAGCTCCCGACCGATCCCGGAGGAGGCACCCGTGATCAGGGCCGTGCCGCCGTCTATCGGCGGACGCACGGGCTTCACTCTTCCTCCGTCAAAGCCCCCGCGACCAGGAACCCGAGGCCGGCCGTGGTCAGAGCGATGCGCAGCGTGTGCAGCCGGTCCCACCGCTCCCGCAACCGCCCGAACTCCTCGATATCTTCCTCCGGGTCTATCTCCAGCGTGCGGTTGTTGATCGGGACGTTGCCGAGGCGCGTGCTCGCAAGCATCGCGGCGAAGCAGAGCGCACCGATGAGCGTGGGACGGAAGCCGGGCCTGCCCGCGGAGAGCGCAAGGTTGGGCAGGCACGAGATGACGGCCGCAGCCATCCAGAACGGCATGATCACGCCGAACCGGCGCGTGAGCTCCTGCTCGGCCCGCACGCGCTCCGGCGGTCCCAACTTCTTCAGGGCCGGATGTACCGCCGCCCACGTCCCGAGCTCGTTTCCGGCCAAAAGGCCGGCCGCCATCAGGTTCACGGAACGCGCGGTCTTTCTCATCGTGCCTCCTCTTCTTCTCCGGGATTTTCCGCCGGTTCTTCCGAACCCGCCGGCCTTATCTCTAGCGTGAGCTTACCGATCTCACCTTCACCGAAGAATATTCTGAAGAAGTGACGGGCTGCGGAGAGCTTCAGCCCGTACTTCTTCCAGTAAGCCCGGCGCGCTTCCTCGGGAGCTTCGCCGTCGTCCAGTTGGCGGGCCAGCCCCTCGATGGTCTCGCCGCGGGGCCTGCCCACGGCATCGCCCGGCGATAGCACCACCCGAGGGTTGTTGCGGATGCGCTTCATCTTGCCCGAGTCTGTGGGCGTGGTCGCGTAGAGGCGGCCTTCCCAGATGTCGAACCACAACGGTGTCGAGACCTCTTCGCCCGAGCGCCGGAAGGTAGTGAGCCGGATGAACTGGTGCCCTTCCAATGCGTCGAACGGGTGCGGCTCGCGCTGGCTATCTATCACCAGCTCTCTGACGCGCAGCCGGTTAACTTCGAGGTCTCCGATGGAGAGGCTCCCGATCCTGCCTCGCTTTATGGCGAGGCGCCGTATCGCCAGCGCCCCGATGGCTA
>JACDAR010000075.1 GCA_013695335.1 Rubrobacter sp. | reverse complement strand
TCCAGACAGGGGCTTCCGTTTCTCTACGTATGCGACGTGGTGGATACGTCAGGCTGTGCAGAGGGCGGTTGCTGACAAGGGTCGTACTATCAGGGTTCCTGTCCACATGACGGAGAAGATCCGGAAGGTCTCCAGGGCATACAACGAGCTTTCCGTGGAGTTCGAGCGGGAGCCCATGGAAGAAGAAGTCGCCAGGCGCCTCGGGTGGGAGCTCGAAGAGGTTCGCCTCACCATGAGCGCCATGCCAGACGCCACGAGCCTGGATCAACCGGTCTCCACCGAAGATTCCGCCTCGCAGCTCGGGGACTTCATCGAGGACGACAGGGTCTCCGACACCCCTGACACCGTGATGCGGGAGATGGAGACCGCCCATCTGAAGGAAGCCATAGAGCGTCTGCCCAACAGGGCTCGCTACGTGCTGGTCCGCCGCTACGGACTCGACGACCGCGAACCAGCAACCCTCGCCGAACTCGGCGAAGAACTGGACATTTCGCGCGAGCGGGTGCGCCAGCTCCAGCGCGAGGCCGAGCGCATCCTCAAAAGTGGCGAATACGGTCGCGTTCTGCGCGACGCCGTCGCCTGAAAGCGATCCATAACCTCTAACTTTCGAAAGGGGCCGGGAATCGCGTCCGGCCCCTTTTACATGCCCATCGCCTTCTGCCATCCCGGTAGCCCATGAAGCGCGGCGTGGACATCGTTTTTCCAGCCTCCGCGACTGCCTTCGCGCTTGTCTCGGCGGCGACCGGGGCTGGCCTGTTCTCTGTATTGGATAGGTGGATACTCGGTGCGAGCCAGCGGATCTCCCTCGATTTGTTGGATAGATTCAGCGGCTTCTTCTCGTTGGCTGGCAGCCTGGAGGTGATCGGGGCGGCTTTGGTCTTGCTGCTCCTAATTCTCGTCTTGACGGGACGCCGAAGGCTTGCGGTGCGTTTATTGGCCGCGTTCGTCGTCACCGGATTGGTGGAACTGGGTATGAAGTTCTTCCTATCGGTGCCGCCGATGCCGGATGTGGCGGCCAGGATGGCCGACCCGACGCCGCTCGTGGCTTTCGAATACCCGTTTCCGTACCCAAGCGGCCACACGCTTCGTTCGATTCTCGTCTTTGGGGCGATATTCGTCCTGTGGAAAAATGGGATCTCACGGACGGTACTTGCGATCTTCATCTCCAGCATGGCGCTCAGCCGCGTATACCTCGGGGTTCACTGGACATCGGATGTGGTCGGGGGCGCACTGCTCGGCATCGCCGGGCTCGCGTGGGTACTTCGTCCAGGAAAGGAATGATCGTGAGATCCCGGTTGCGTATGACTGCTTGAAGCCCGAAGCCTACGAGGCGCACTTGGCGCAGCGACCGTGCAGGGTGATCTCGTGCCAATCCGTGACGAAGCCGGTCTCGCGCTCCACCTGCAGGGCCAGATACTCCATAAGCTCTTCGTTGAACTCGATGACGTTGCCGCACACCTCGCAGCGGGCATGGTGGTGCATCCGCTCCGTCGCAAGCTCGTAGCGAGAGTACCCCTCCCCGAAGTCGTCCTTTCGCACGATGCCAAGCTCGGTCAAGAGATCCAGCGTCCTGTAGACCGTGGAGAGGCCCATCTCCGGATGCCCGTGCTTGACCCGGTCGTAGATCTCCTCCGCCGAAAGATGGCGTTCACCCTCCAGCTCGTGCGCGATCACACGCCGCTGGTTCGTCAGCCTGTATCCCCGACTCTTGAGTATCTGCTCGAACTCGACCATGCACTAAGTCTATTCCCGAAGTTGGTCAGGATCAAGAATCAATCTTGAAGAAGTCTGGAAGCCTCAGCCGTGAGAGGATTTGCCCTTCTCCGGCTTGCTACCGAAGGTGCGCTTGCGCCCGCCCGGCCACCAGTTCCAGTCGCCCAGGATGCGCATGGTCGCGGGGACGAGGAGGATGCGGATGATGGTGGCGTCCACGAACACGGCAACGGCAAGTCCGAGGCCCACGGCTTTGGTGATAATGATGCCCGTGAAGGAGAATGCTCCAGTGACGACGATGATGATCGCAGCCGCAGATGTGATTATTCCTGCCGTCGCCACGAGACCCTTCGCCACGCTCGCGGTATTGGAGTCGCCGTTCTCGTAGGCTTCGCGGATGCGGGAGAGCAGGAAGACCTCGTAGTCCAT
>JACDAR010000032.1 GCA_013695335.1 Rubrobacter sp. | reverse complement strand
CTATGTAAAGTTCCATCTGGGGCGTGCCGCCCATGCCATTGACAATAACGGCCACCTCGGAGCCGGAGAAATCCACGGAGTCGCCCAGTATCTTCTGCATCATCTCGTCCACTATCTCGTTTGCCGGGGCTATCTTCTTGCGCTCGACGCCGGGCTCGCCGTGGATGCCGACCCCGATCTCCATCTCGTCGTCCCCGATCCGGAATATCGGCTCCCCCGCCTCGGGCGGCGTGCAACTCGTTAGCGCCGTCCCCATCGTTCGCACGTTGGAATTGACTTTCTCCGCAAGCTCCTTGATGCCAGCGAGATCCTTGCCATCGTCAGCGGCGGCGGCCCCGCAGATCTTATGTACGAAGATCGTACCGGCCACCCCGCGACGGCCGCTGGTGAATGTGGAGTCCTCGACCGCAACGTCGTCGTTTGTGACCACGTAGTCGGTCTCGATGCCCTCGGCCTCGGCCAGCTCTCCGGCCATCTCGAAGTTGAGCACGTCGCCGGTGTAGTTCTTGACCACATAGAAGACCCCTGCCCCGCCGTCAACGGCTTTGGTGGCTTCGAGCATCTGGTCAGGGGTCGGGCTGGTGAACACGGAGCCGGCGCACGCGGCGTCGAGCATACCCGGGCCGACGAAACCGCCGTGCGTCGGCTCATGGCCGGAGCCGCCGCCGGAGATGAGGGCGACTTTGCCCTGGATTGGGGCGTCGGCGCGCACCACTACGCTATGCTCGTGGAGGATGCGGATAAGCCCGCCCTCTCCCCCGTGCGCCGCCTCCATGCCCCGGAGCATCTCCCCGACCACCTGCTCCGGGGCGTTGATGAGCTTCTTCATGCTGCCCTCCATAGGTTCCTAAGCCAGCGGGGACTCGACTGCTTCCTGGGCCCAGCTCTTGGATCGTTCCAGGGCCTCCTTCCACCTGCCGTACAGCCGCTCGCGCTCTTCCTCGTCCATCTGAGGCTCGTAGCGGCGGCGGAGCCTCCAGCGGTTCTTGAGCTCTTCCTGATCAGCCCAGAACCCGACTGCCAGCCCCGCCAGGTACGCGGCCCCAAGGGCCGTGGTCTCCAGCGTCTCGGGAACCTCGACCGGCACGCCGAGGATGTCTGCCTGGAACTGCATCATCCAGCGGTTGGCGGCGGCCCCACCGTCAGCCTTGAAAGTCGGGATGTCTATGCCGGCGTCGGCGGCCATGGCCTCGACGGCGTCGCGGGTCTGGTAGCACATGCTCTCTAGCGCGGCCCGCGCCAGATGCGCCCTTCCCGTGCCCCGCGTGAGGCCGACGATGGTTCCGCGGGCATAAGAATCCCAGTGCGGCGCGCCAAGTCCAACCAGGCCGGGCACGAAGTACACGTCGTCGTTGGAGTCGAGGCTCGCGGCGAGCTCCTCGGTCTCGGCAGCGTCCTGGATAATGCCGAGTCCGTCGCGCAACCACTGCACCGCAGCGCCGGTTATGAAGATGGCGCCTTCGAGGGCGTACTCTACGGGGTTGTCGCCGAGTCCCCAGGCTATGGTGGTGAGCATGGCGCGCTGGCTCTTTATCGGCTCCGTGCCTGTGTTCATCAGGGCGAAGGAGCCGGTGCCGTAGGTATTTTTCGTCAGGCCCTTCTCGAAGGCGACTTCGCCGAAGAGGGCCGCCTGCTGGTCTCCCGCAACGCCGGCAACTGGGACCTCGGCGCCGAATATATCGGCGTCGGTGTCACCGTAGACGTATGAGGAAGGCTTGACCTCGGGCAGCATCTGACGCGGTGCGCCGAGCATTTCAAGCAGATCGTCGTCCCACTTCAGGTCGAAGATGTTGTACATCAGGGTGCGTGAGGCGTTGGTGTAGTCTGTGACGTGGGCCTTACCGTTGGTCAGCTTCCAGATCAGCCACGTGTCCATGGTGCCGAAGAGGACCTCGCCGTTCTGCGCACGCTCCCGGAGTCCTTCCGTGTTATCCAGAAGCCACTTCACCTTGGAGCCCGAGAAGTAGGCGTCAATGACGAGGCCCGTCTTGTTTGCCACCATCTCGTCGTTACCAGCTTCGGAGAGTTCCGTGCAGATCTGGGCTCCGCGGCGATCCTGCCACACTATGGCGTTATGCACCGGCTCGCCCGTTTCCTTGTCCCACATCACCACGGTCTCGCGCTGGTTGGTGATGCCGATGGCCGCTATGTCCCCGGGCGATACACCGGCATCCTCCAGCGCCTGGTTCATAACGCCGAGGGTTACGTCCCAGATCTCGTTGGCGTCGTGCTCCACCCATCCCGGCCTCGGGTAGTGCTGGGTGAACTCTTTCTGGGCCTCCCCCACGGTTGCGCTATCGTGGTTGAAGACTATTGCCCTGCTCGACGTCGTCCCCTGGTCAATCGCTAGTACGTAGTCGCCTGCCACACCCGACCTCCTCTATCTGGTTTTTCCACCTTCGAAGATATACCCGACGAAACCGAGGGCGCCCGGCACGGAGCACCCGCCATGCCCGCTACATTGGACCCCTTTCCGAGACATGTTTGATCTGTCCCAGTCCTGAGCCTAACCGAGTCCCGAATCCGCGTCAACACGGTTCTATACAGGGTTCGAGATCGGACACACGGGCCGCTACTTCACCGGGCAGGGCGAAGCCGGCGGCGGGTTCACTAGCTCCCCAACAGTCATCCGCATCCGAAGCCTCGTCGTTACCAGGGAAGAACCGTCTTCGGCTGATTTGGTGATCCGACATCCACATATTGCTTCCTGCATCGCGGGTACACTCGGGCCGATGGACAAGCGCAAGTGAATCAGGTTGACGAAGTACTCGACGAAAGCTGGTTGAGCGTCGAAGTTCGCTCCGGGGGACCTGGAGCAGGCTTTGAAAGGGCTCTCGCCGGCTGACGCCGCCGGTTTCGTGAGCGGGATGGAGACCAGGGACGACGCCGGGTACATCCCGTTCGGCGGCGGCCTGCTCCTCCAGACAGCCGATTTCTTCACCCCCATCGTGGACGATCCCTACCGGTTCGGGCAGATCGCCGCGGCCAACGCCTTCTCGGACGTGTACGCGATGGGCGGCGAACCCCTGACGGCCCTGAACCTCGTGGGCTTTCCCAGTTCTCTGGACCTCGGAATACTGCGTGAGATCTTGGCCGGCGGCCAGTCCAGGATCGAGGAGGCGGGCGCGAAACTGTGCGGCGGCCACTCGGTACAGGATGAGGAGCCCAAATACGGCCTCTCCGTAACGGGATTCGTGGAAGCGGACAGGGTGGTTCGGAACGCCGGGGCGAAGGTCGGCGACAGGCTGATACTAACCAAACCGCTCGGCCTCGGCATCCTGACTACGGCGCTGAAGCAGGATCTTCTCTCGGAAAGTGACATCGAGGACGCGGTCGAGAAGGCTGCGCACCTGAACCGCGGCGCCAGGGACGCCATGCGCGAGGCTGTCCCATCTTCCGCAACGGACGTGACGGGTTACGGCTTCCTCGGCCACCTCACCGAGATGCTGGAGGCGAGCGGGGTCGGGGCCGTGGTGTGCCGGGGCGACGTTCCGGTCTGGGAACGGGCGGTGCCACTATCCAAAGACGGCGTGTATCCCGGCGGCCTGAAGAACAACAGGGAATATCTGGAAGGCCGCGTGTTCCCCGACGGAATCGGGGACGATGATCTCCTGCCGCTCTACGACCCGCAGACCAGCGGCGGGTTGCTGATCGCGGCGCCCGAAGATGCGGCGCGGCGCCTGCTCGGCGCGCTTGAGGAACGCGGCGATACGGCGGCGGTCGTCGGTGAAGTGGTAGAAGACTCAGGAATTCGGGTCACGACCTAGAATCTCTGTGAATGGAGTGCTGCTGCGCCTCCGAACGAATGCGGAATGGTTTCCCCCGTTCCGCCCGTGTCCGAAAGTAGCCACTAGGGGCAGTACCAGTACAGTCGGGTGATCCATTGCAACCCCGAACCCGTAGTTCTCCACCAGATATATAAGCCGACGAAAGAGAAAATAGAGGTACCTTGGGCTGGCCTCGATGAACAAGGATTCGCTGAACAACGTAAAGCGAAGAGTCTACATGGCCGCCCTGGCGAGCGGGCTTCTCGCCGTGGTCCTGCTCTGGGCCAACTCCGGGCTCACGGACCCTTCGATGATGGTAACTTTTCCTTTGTTCGCGCTCTTTTCGCTCTGCTGCATCTGGGCGCTGTGGCGCGGGACCGTGCCCATTCTGGTGATCGAACGCACGGCCTTCGCGGGAGGAGCCGGGTTCGCCCTGATACACATGGCCTACGCGCTCTACGTCAGCGAAGACCTGTCCGGCGCGCGGACCAACGTGACGGAGATCTCCTTCCTTACGTTGACGGCGCTCTACGTAGCAGCGACCCTCGTGTTCGACAGGAGCGCAGCGCTGCGGATCTCCCTGGCGCTCTTCGGGACGAGCCTCGTCCTCGTCCTCGCCAGGGCCGTGTTGGAGATTCCGGCCGGGAGCCTGGACTTGGCGGAGATCTCATGGGTCGTGAGGATGAACGGGTTCATGGGGGCGATCATCGCCTTATCCTACGCGTCGTCCTACGTCAAGGACGAGATGCTGCGGCAGCGGATCGCGGCCGAGAGCATGCGCCAGCTGGCCCACACCGACCAGCTGACCGGCGTCGCCAACCGCCGGCGGTTCCGCACCGATCTACGGGAGGAGATGGAGAAAGCCAGGCGCTACGGACGTCCGCTGTGCGTGATCCTCTTCGACCTTGACAGCTTCAAGCGCATCAACGACTCGTACGGGCATGATCGCGGAGATGCGGTCCTGCGGGAGATCGTGCGTACCATCCGACCCTTGCTCCGCGAGACCGACCACCTGGGCCGCTGGGGTGGCGAGGAGTTCATCATCATGACCCCTGAGACCGACCTCCTTCAATCGCACTTGCTGGCCGAGCGACTCAGAAAACACATTGCCCACCACGAGATAGATTCCACTCCAGGGGTAACGGCGAGCTTCGGCATCGCCCGTTTCCAACCCGACGACAGCGAAAAGACGCTCATCAAGCGCGCCGACGAGGCACTCTACAGGGCCAAGGCTCTTGGCCGGAATCGCGTCGAAGCCGCCGCCTGACTTACAACCAATAAAGCGTTCCGAGAAGCAAGCACAGCAATCCAACCCAGAACATCAGGTCCAACCAGGGCGCGTAGAAACCGTTGACCGCCTCCATATTTCTATTGTACCCATAGGAGTTTCGGGTCGGCGTCCCTACAATCCGGTGACTGCGATACGTTCGGCGATGGCTTGTATGATTGCCTGGTCTTGCAGACCATATTCAACACGGTTCTCCCTTTCTTCGCCCTGATCTTCTGCGGCTACGCCGCCGGACGCTTCAAAGTCTTGGGCGAGGCGAGCATCGCTGGCGTGAACGCCTTCGTCTTCTACTTCGCGCTGCCTGCTTTCCTGTTCGACCTGATGGCGACCTCCCCGATCGCCCACGTTTTCGACGCTTCGTTCATCGCGGCCTACCTGGGTACCGGGCTAATGGTCTTCGCGTTGGCTGGAATTCTGGGATGGTTCGTGTTCGAGGTTCGTGGAGGAGAGGCTGCGCTGATCGGCGCGGCTGCGGTGCTCGGGAACACCGGCTACATGGGATTGCCTTTGATCTCAGCCGCCCTTGGAAGCGACGCGGCGATACCAGTGGTGATCGGGCTGACCCTCGAAGCCACCGTGCTGATACCACTCACGATGGTGCTCGTCGAAGGCAGCAAAGGAAACGACGGGGGGCGCCTGCGTCTCGTTGGATCTGTCGCCGGATCACTGGCCCGCAACCCCATCATCATAGCCATCTTTGCTGGCGGGCTGGTCTCGGCGTCTGGCCTCCGGCTGCCCACGCCCCTTGATAACTTCACGGGGCTGCTCTCAGACGCAGCCGGGCCGTGCGCCCTGTTCGCCCTCGGGGCGACGCTCGTCGGGCGGTCCATTTCGAAGGGTTTCGGTGAGATCTCCTACATGACGCTCTTCAAATTGCTGGTGCATCCGGCGGCGATCTGGGTCTCAACCAGCCTGATCTTCGACGTTGATCCACTGTGGGCAACCGCCGCCACGCTGGCAGCCTCACTCCCGGTCGCGGCGAACGTCTTTATCGTGGCCCGCCAGTACGATACCTACGTCGAGCGCGTCTCCAGCGCCATCCTCGTCTCCACCACGGTCTCAGTCGTCACGGTCTCGGCCCTGCTCCTAATCCTGGCTTAGATAACCACGCAGAGTTCAGGATTCGTAGGTGCGGATGACGCCTGAGTCGTCTTCGGAACCAAGCCCCATCTCAGCCCCGGCTTCGTAGACCCGGCGGGCCGCATCCGCCAGCGGCGCTGAGAACCCTGTTTCCTCCGCCGACGCAAGCACGAGGCCCATGTCCTTGATGAATATATCGAGAGCGCTCTTCGGCGACTCGAAGGCTCTTTCGAGCATCCGCTCCCCACGGTCTTCGAGCATGAAAGAGTTGGCAGCCCCGTGCCTGATGGTCTCGAAGACGAACCGGGCATCGAGGCCAAGCCGCTCCGCGTAGGCGAGCGCCTCTGCCGCCACCGCGATATGCACCCCGCACAGCAACTGGTTGACGAGCTTGACTGATTGACCATCCCCAGCGCGAGGACCACAGTGGATGACGCTGGAACCCATCGCATCGAGGGCCGGCTTCAACCGGGCGAAGAGTTCCGGATCCCCACCCGCCATGATGAGGAGGTCTCCCCTCTCCGCGCGTGCCACACCACCGCTCACCGGCGCGTCCAGCAGGCGCAGCCCCCGCTCTCCCAGGCGCCCTGCCAGCCCGCGAACCGCCTCTGGGCCGATGGTGCTCATCAGGACGACGGCCGAGCCTTCGGCCATGCCTTGAGCTGCGCCCTCCTCCCCGAACAACGCCTCCTCAGCCTGCGCGCCTCTGGCGACCATAACGACTAGCGCCTCTGCCCCGTTTCCGGCATCCCGTGGCGAACTCGCGGCACTGGCTCCACGTTCTTCCAGTGAGCGCACCCTTGATTCGGCCACGTCGAACACTGTCAGTTGGTGGCCGGCTGAGATCAGGCACCCCGCCATCGGCATGCCCATCGCGCCAAGCCCGATAAACCCTATCTGTGTCATATCTCCTCCTCGATCCGTCCGATATGCTCATCCATCTGTTCCGCGCAGCTTCTCGATGGCCTGCGCGAGCGAGCCGGGTCCACCGACGTTACCTGGGAAGATCACATACGGCAGGCCGGGGAACTCATTGTCTTCGGGCAGTATCCAGACCGGCACGATGCCCGGCGGCAACAGCGGTCCAGCCACCTGCGCCCGCCTCACACCAAGCCCCTCAGTGCCGACCACGCTGGACGTGATGCCCCCCTTGGCGATCACGAACGACAGATCCAGGGTTCTGTCGAGTCGCCGCACTACTTCGACGAGGGCGTCTGAAACGGCGGAGCCAACGTCGAGGTTGGACCTCCCACCCTCACCCAACGTATCCGCTGTCACGAGATCCCGGCTCGTATACACGACTACCTCCCGCGAGCGCAACGCCTGATTCACCTTGGAAGATACCCTCTCGACCTCGGTTTCCCACGAGTCGGGGTCGAGCATTCGGGGAACGGATAACTCGATGGCCTCCACCCCATCCAGTTCGAGCGCCTGACGCAACTGCTCCGTCGTGGTCGGGACGTATGAGCCAACGAGAACCAGCCCGTGCCCGGAACGCCTGCCATCGCCCCAGAGGTTGCCTGGTTCGAGGATGCTCGGGGCGGTAATGCCGCCCCGAGCCCGCACGAACGAAGGTCCGGTTCGGTATATGAAGCTCTTCCCCGCAGCCTCCGCATCCAGCAACCCGAGCACGAAAACCTCCAGATCCCCGTAATGCTCCGCGTTGACCACAACGGGACGACCGCCATCAACCTGGGCCAGCTTTTCGGCTACGCGCGCTGGTCCGCCTTCGCGGATATCCGGGAGGCTGATGCTCACGACGTCGGAGGCGGATACCCGGCCTCCGGTCTTCTCCGCAACCCACTCTTTCAGGTCTGAGCTTGCGAAACCGAAGCTGTGGTCCGAGGCGAACTCTGTGAGGCCGACTGGGACGAGGTAGTCTCCCTGCCGCACCCAGTGGATGTCGTCGATGGTGATCCTACCCGCCTCGAAGAAGCAGGGACACAGGATCACACCGTCTATGCTCCCTCCCCGCGCTTCCGAAAGCACCCCAGCCAGCGCGTCGGTTTCGGCAGGATAATGCCCCCGGAGGGTGGAGTCGCTCCTGCTCGTCAGGGCGAAGCCCGTGCCGGTATCTTCGGCGGCCTCCACGAGCGAGCGGCAGATCTCGCGGTTCATCTCAACGGCGCGGTCCTCTGGCACGGCGCGGGAGTTGGTGAGGATGAAGAACGTCGGGCTCTCCTGGGAGAGCGCCCAGCGCAACTCTTGCACGGACCAGTGGGCCAGCACAGGCACGTCGTGTACGCTCTGGACGCCCGTGGGATCGTCGTCGAGAACCACGATCCTGCGCCCATCCGCCGCCACCCGCTCCCGTATCTCAGGCAACAACTCATCCTCGCTGCTCCCGGTAGGCTGCGCCCCGAGATACCCCGCAGCATCCACCGTCTCCACGCCCTTCCCGCTTCCAGCCATCATCCCCTCCCTCACGATGCAAGATCCCCCACGAGCCCACGTAATAGTAAACAATCCATCCCGCCCCATTCCCACCCTGTACCAAAGTACTGCTGGAATACCGTCCCCATGCCCGATGCCAGAGCGCGGCCCACGGCGCATCATCTGGGTAGGCACACACCAGCCATCAAGGACAGAGCCGTGGTTGAAATACATTACGCAGGTAATAGAATTAGTTAGCCAGCTAATTAATATCCGGTGGATCGGGGTCGAGATGACGAGTATCAGGGATGAGATCGAACGCGAGGTAGTGGGATGGCCTGGGGTGGAGGCGCGTCCGCACAGGTTTGGCGGGGAGGAGTTTCGGGTGAGGGGGCATGAGATCGGGCACCTGCACGGCGACCGGCTTGCTGATCTTCCGTTTCCCGTGAGGGTACGCAAGGAGCTCGTGGAGGCTGGAAAGGCGCGGCTGCACCATGTGATGCCGAAGACCGGGTGGGTGAGCTATCCCATACGGGGCGAGGATGACGTGGAGGGGGCGCTGGATCTCTTCCGGCTCAACTACGAGCGTCTAACCAGATCCAGCAAGGACAGCGAGAAGGCTGCGGGGGGCGTGTGATACAGCGATCCCCCATACGCGACACGACGGGGTTCGCGCTGGCGAAGGTCTGCAAGGCGCACAGGGGCAACGTGTCCGAGCAACTGGCGGGTATCGGTCTTCACGTCGGGCAGGAGATGGTGCTCGTCGAACTCTGGGATGAGGACGGCCTGCGCGGCGGCGAGCTGGCGGCCAGGCTCCGCGTCGAACCCCCGACCGTAACCAAAATGCTCCGCCGCCTGGAGAACTGCGGACTGGTCGAGAGACAAAAGGACGCCGAGGATGCCAGGAGCTTCCGCGTCTATCTCACTGAGGCGGGACGCGCCCTGCGCGGGCCTGTCGCAAGTTGCTGGCGGCAGGCTGAAGAGAAGACCCTCTCCGGCCTGGGCGCGGACGAACGTCAGGCGCTTCACGGCCTACTTACCAAGATGCGCGGTAACCTGAACTGACGCCAGGGCCGTGAAGAGGCGAATATTTTGGAAGACTTTTTGAAAGGATGGGAAGAAGATGGGCGACGGACGTTTGAGAGTAGTAGGAATCGGCGGCACGCTGAGGGAGGGCTCATCCAGCCTCGGGGCGCTGCGGCGCGCGCTGGAGGGCGCAAAAGAATCCGGCGCGGAGACCGAGCTTCTGGATTTGCGAGAACTTGACCTCCCGATGTACGAACCGGGCCTGGCGCTCGACGAATACGGGCCTGAAGTCAGGGAGTTCGTGGAGGCCATGCGCCGGGCTGACGCCCTGATCTTCAACACAGGCGCGTACCATGGAACGCTGGCTGGCGTCACCAAGAACGCCATCGACTTCGCGCAGTTCCTCTCGCGCGATGATCGACCATACCTGCACGGGCGGGTTGTCGGCCTGATCTCCACGGCGGGCGGCGAGCAGGCGGCCACGAACGCCAACCGCACGATGGTGGATACGGTTCATGCGCTGCGCGGCGTGGTTGCGCCGATGACGGTGACGATACCGAGAGCCTGGCAGATAACCGACGACGATGGAAACTTCACAGATGAAAGATACGAAGCGCGTCTCGATCAGCTCGGGGGACTCGTCGTAGATCTGGCGGAGCAGTTCGCCTCTCCGGCGGAGCGTGTCCCGGCGAAGAGCGCGGCTTGACGGCCAGAGCGGGCACGAGCACGCGGCTGCTCCTGATCGTCGTTGTATCGGCGATCCTGGTCTCCGTGCTCAACCAGACGTTCACGAACGTCGTGGTCCCCGACATCAGGCAGGACTTCGGCGCGACCCAGGGCCAGACTGGGTGGGTCATCACGGGATACCTCCTGATCTTCGCCATCGGCATCCCGCTTTACGGGCGAATCGCCGACCTGTACAGCCTGCGCCTCGTGTTTTCGGCGGGCCTGATCGTGCTCGCGGCTGGCTCGCTGGTGTGCGCGCTCGCCCCCACCCTGCCAGTGCTCGTGGTCGGGAGGATCGTGCAGGCGGCGGGCGCCTCCGCGATACCAGCCCTCGGCTTCGCCTCCGTGGCGAAAGCCATGCCCCCAGGCGAACGCGGCGCGGCCCTGGGGCTGCTCTCTTCGAGCGTCGGGGCCGGCGCGGCGGTTGGCCCTGTTCTTGGCGGCGTCATAGCTGGCCTGACAGGGTGGCACGCCCTGTTCTACCTCACCCTCGTACTGTCGCTCGCGCTGGTGCCGTTGGCGTTGCGGTCGCTTCCCGGCGCATCGGAGGTTGCCGACGCGCCTTCCAGTTTGAGTGAGGCGATCCATCACTTCGACGTTCCGAGCGGGCTGGCGCTGGCGGTCTCGGCTGGGCTGGCTCTTTTCGGGGTGACCGAGGGGCAGGCTGCGGGCTTTGGATCCCCGCTCTCGTGGGGGAGTTTCATTCTGTCGCTCGTGGCCGTGACCATCTTCGTGACGCGCATCAGGGGCGTCAAGGAGCCCTTCGTGTCGCCCCGGATGTTCCGCAACCGGGCGTTCCTGGCTGCGGCTGGCGTCGGGTTCTTCTTCATGTTCACCAACCTCGGAAGCCTGATCCTGGTTCCACTCATGCTCTCCGAAGTCAACGGTCTCTCCGCGACGGGCATCGGGCTCGTGCTTGCGCCGGGGGCGGTTCTGGTAGCGGTGCTGTCTCCGGTAGCCGGACGGCTCTCCGACCGCTTCGGGTCGCGGCTCCTCGCCAGGACGGGTTTGATCATCGTTCTCATCTCGACGCTTTTCCTCTCGACGGTGGCGGCTGGGAACGCTCCCGCGCTGGTGGCGGCTGGTCTGGCTGGGCAGGGTCTCGGGTTCGCTGCGATCAACTCCCCAAACGCCAACGCGGCTGCGAACTCGCTTCCACCCTCCGAGAGCGGGGTCGGACTCGGTATCTACCAGATGTTCTTCTTCCTCGGCGGCGGCTTCGGACCTGCAATCGGGGCAACGTTTCTGGCGATCCGGCAGGATGCGGAGTCTGCGGCACTCAATCCTTTTTATATGACGGACGCCGCGCCGTTCTCTGATGCATTCTTGCTGTTGGCCTTCGCCATCGTGATCGCCCTGTTCGCGTCGTTCGGCCTGCCTGGCTCCAAGAAAGAGACGGTGGAACAGAGAGACGCAATGGATGAGCTTGGAAGCATCACTCAAGGGGACTCATAAGGAGGTTCTCAGATGATCCGACTGTACGCAGCGGGACCGAAATCCGTCACGACAATCGAGAACGGCAAGTCCAGGCGATCTCTCGAGCACGAGGGCGCCCGTTGCCTGGCCGTTGACCCGCGAGATCCCGACACCGTCTACGTTGGCACCACCGACAACGGGTTGTTCAAGAGTGAGGATGGCGGCCAGAGCTGGGGCCAGCTATCTGGGATCGTCCATCCCAGGATCACGGCGGTCGCGGTCTCGCCGATGGATGGCGCTATCTATGCTGGGACGGAGCCGAGCAGCCTTTTTGTCAGCCGGGACGGGGGCAAATCCTGGCTGGAACTCGAAACCATGAAGCAACTGCCATCGGCCCCGACGTGGAGCTTCCCGCCCAGGCCGTGGACCTCGCACGTGCGGTCGATCTCGCCCTCCCATCGAGATGCCGCGCTCATCGTCACTGGCATAGAGCTCGGCGGCGTTCTCCGCAGCCAGGATGGTGGCGGGACGTGGCAGGATCAACGTCCCGGAGCCCAGCCAGACTGCCATTCCCTCGCCACCCATCCAGCCTCCCCCGAGGCTTTCTTCGAGGCCGGGGGCGGCGGTTTCGCCGAGAGCGCGGATTCGGGAGACACCTGGACATCGGCAGGCACGGGTTTCACGCTCCACTACCTCTGGGGGCTCGCCGTGGACGCGGAAGACCCGAACCTGGTATACGCCTCGGCAGCCAGGGGACCGGTGCAGGCGCACGGCTCCCGCCCGTCTGAAGCGGCAATCTACCGCCGAAAGGACGGCGAACGGTGGGAGCCGGTTCTCGAAAACCTTGACGAGTTCCCATACGCCCTCGCGGCTGACCCCGAGACATCTGGCAGCATCTATGCTGGCCTCGGCGACGGGACCATTCTCCAAAGCCGGAACTCTGGCGAAAACTGGCGGGAGATTGCCGGTCCTTCGGGTGGGCTGGACGCGCTGGCGGCCGTGGCGGTATAGCCATGGGTGATTACGGCAGGAAACTCGAGTTCGGCGTCAGCGTCGAGCCGCTGGCGGAGCCTCCGGGTCAAGCATCGCGTATCGTGCGGGCGGCTGACAGGGCGGGCCTGGATCTCGCGGGGATACAGGACCATCCATACCAGCGCCGCTTCCTGGATACCTGGACCTTGATCTCCACGCTCGTCCCCCAGACCGAGAAAATTCGGTTCTTCCCAGACGTGGCGAACCTCCCGCTCAGGCCACCGGCCATGCTCGCCAAAGCCGCGGCCAGCCTCGACATACTATCCGGCGGTCGGGTCGAGATCGGGCTCGGCGCAGGCGCTTTCTGGGATGCGATCGTCGCGATGGACGGCCCGCGCCGCAGCCCCCGCGACGCAGTCAAATCCACGGAAGAGGCAATCCACGTAATGCGCCTCGTATGGAGCGAGGAGCGTTCGGCGCGCTTCGAGGGCGAGTTCTACTCGCTACGTGGGATGCGTCCGGGTCCGCGTCCGGCGCACGACATCGGGATCTGGGTCGGGGGCTACGGACCCAGGATGCTCGACCTGACAGGTAGGCTCGCCGACGGCTGGCTCCCCTCCCTTGGACGCCTCG
>JACDAR010000170.1 GCA_013695335.1 Rubrobacter sp. | reverse complement strand
CCCCTCGACGCGCGAGCTGGTGGCGGACAAAGCCTTCTGCAGGCTTCTGGCCGAAGACCTGGGCATTAAGGTCACCACAGCGAATACGGCGTTCCTGGGTGAGCCGAAGGTTAGGTGCATCAGGGTTACGGAATGGGCCTTGAGGCGCCAGCCCGACGACGCGGAGCGCAGGGCCAGGATGTGTTTGGCCTGGGCGAAGAAGCGCAAGGCCGGGGCGTTCCGCGAGGACACAGGCGACGACACGTCGCTGGCGGAGATCTTCGACCGCGAGGGCGAGAGATTCAAGCGCCTGGCCGAGGCCCTGGCGCAGATGTGGACCGAGCACCCCGAGAGCCTGGCGGAGGCCATACGCGCCCTCGAGCAGCAGCGCAACGGCAACGGGCGGTTGTGAGTTGGCCGCCCACACCGAGGAGCGTCACCATGCAGCCCCACGCTGCCTGCTGAGGCTCCACGACGAGGCCCAAGGCGAGCTCCGTCTCGCCGGCGTAGGGGCGTGGCTGGAGTTCGAGCACGAGGCGCAGAGGTGGGGCGTCCCGGTGGAGATCTCCCGCGAGGACCTGCAGAAGCTGGTCGAGCACTCCACGGAGGTCATGGAGCGGGAGAAGCACCGCCTGCTCCATGCCAACGACTGGCAGCGGTGGGGTCGGCGCGGGGGCCTCGCAACGCTTCGCAGGTACGGCGTCGACTGGTTCGCGCTGCTGGCGCTCAAGCGCTGGGGCAGGATAAGCGCGGAGGACCTCGCGGCTTCGAGGTTTCTACGGTGAGGTTCGCTCTCGGCCATGTCGTCGCCACGCCCGGCGCTTTGGAGCTGCTCTCCCGCTACGGCAGGACGCCTGCTGAGTACCTTGCGCGCCACCACTCGGGCGACTGGGGCGACCTCGACGCCCACGACAAGCGCGAGAACGAGCGGGCGCTCAGGACCGGGGCAAGGCTGTTTTCGGCCTACGCGGTCAGCCCACTGAACACGCTCTGGGTAATAACCGAGGCAGACAGGTCTTCCACCACGCTGCTGCTCCCCGAGGACTACTGAGGTGGTCTGCTCTGAGTGCGGAGCGACCGCCGCGGCCATGAAGACCGGGTTCTGGATAGCGGAGGGGGATGCGGCCGAGGAATGGCCTATGTGCGAGGACTGCTTCGGCGAGGTGGTTGACGAGGTCTTTATCGTTCCGGGGCCGGTCGCTTGCTGGGGACGCTGCTCGGGATGCTTGGAGTGGTTCTCGGTCAGGGACCTGGTCGACGTGAAGGCCGGGGCTGGTGGACGTGGCGATGCCCCTGGTGGGACGTGCCGAGCTTGCCATGAGATAGAGCTAGGGAGGTGCGCCATGTAGGAGATGAGCGGCACTTGCGCGGATTGAGAAAATGGAGAGGTCGTCAAATACTAGAGAGGAGAACGCGGATGAGCAAGAGAAGAAGCACGTACGGGATACTCGGCAAGACCCTGCACAAGTTTGCCGCTCGGCCGCCGCATAACGTACGCGGTCCCTATGCCCTGAGAACGTACATGGCGGAACAGCTAAGAGAGCGAGGTAAGGACCCGGACAGCAAGGATAGCCCCGACAAGCTCCCGACCGGGGCCGCGGTCCGTAAGTATTACACGGGAGAGACGGAGCGCATCGAAGTGTCTTTCCTTGTTGCCTTCGCTGACATATTCGAGTTAGACGACAACGAAAAGATGGAGTTGGCCTGGGTAAACACCTACCGGACTATTACCGGGTTTGGTCCGGCCCACTACAGAGAGGAGAGAGAGATGGACGAAGCCCGGTACTGGTACCTGGCCCAGGGCCCGGAAGACGACCCCGAGGAGAAGATGAATGTGTTGTCGCCCCCCTGGTGGAGCGAGATCCTTCGCTGGGACGATGGGGAGGGCATGGAAGCCCCGGTGCTTTTCACCCATAGGGAGGACGCCGAGAGGCTGCGCCGGGAGCCCGGCGGCTTCGGTCCGGATGCATACCTGGCGGCTGTAAGCTTCCTCGGGGAGGACGTCGTCAACGAGGCGTTAGACAACGCGCTCCCGTGCCGGGTGTACTCGCTGCCCGGGGAATGGCTGCTACTCAAGCTGGAGGACTGCACTTTTGAGTGGCTGCGTGTAGACGGAGCATTCAAGCGCAGGGCGGATCTCATGGGGGAGCTGCGCCGCGGGTAGAGGTCCGAGCGGCACTTGCGTGGACTGCCCCAGCTACGGAGAGGAGGCACTTGCGCAGACTGCGAAGATGGAGAGGCAGAGAAAGCCACGACTAGAGAGGAGCAAGACGATGATGAAGGCAATAAAAACTATGGCCCTCGTGGCCCTCTTGGTGGCCCTGTTCGCCACAGCGGCCTATGCAGCTATCAACTGCCACGGAGGAAGATGCACGGGCAACTCCGGCTCCAACACAATCTACGGCACCAACGGCAAAGACACCATTTACGGCTTCGGGGGCTCAGACGACATCAGCGCCCAGGCTGGTGCTGACCACATCTACGGTGGCAACGGTGCTGACGTCTGGCTCTACGGAGACTACGGAAACGATGTTATCGAGGGTGGGCCCAGCTCCGACTATTTGTCGGGTGGAGGTGGCACGGACCGGATGTTCGGTGGCGGCGGCAACGATGAACTCTCCGGTAGCTACGATGACGGACATGCCCGCAACGTAGTACGAGGAGGGCGTGGGTTCGACACCTGCTACGTAGACAAGTACGACCTGACGAGAAGCTGCGAGCAGAAGTACTAAGAGCGTAGCCACACATCGGGCCGGGGCTGTAGGGGCTCCGGCCTTTTCTATCCGTCGTGTGCCGACCTTGCCTGCGCGGTCGGGGTAAAATAGGGCGTGTCTTGTCCTGGTCCAGCGACCCGTAGTCGTCGCTGGGACATTGTTCAGCACGGGAAATGTCGGCTACAGCAGGGAGGTGGGCAGGCCTGGAGTACAAGTCCGCAAGGTTGAATTGGTGGTAGGGGCGGCTCTGACGAACACAGAGCCGCCCGTAACTGTCACACAGGCGGTGGGATGAACTAGTAGCGGCGCTCTGGGCAGTAGAATCGATCATGCCAAAACGTCGGTTCTACGCC
>JACDAR010000169.1 GCA_013695335.1 Rubrobacter sp. | reverse complement strand
ACCCCTGCGGGGAACCCTGCTGGCCTCACGAAGTTGTTTCTCTAGGCGGTCATTCTCACGAGCCTTGATGGTTTCCTGGGTCCTCTGCCTCGCCGCTTCGTATTCTGAGAAGTTCATCATCTCGCACCCCTATCTGTCTGTTGGATGTTCTCTGTGCGTAATTGAAGTGTAGACGGGAGATAGAAACGCTGCTATCAAATACTTGACACGCTGGGTGTCAAGTGTGCAACATCCGCCCGTTTCATGCCCAGAGAGGCCAGTCGAGGTATGTACCGTGACTGGCAGCCCGCTAGAATGCGGCATTGTGACCGGAGAACGGAGAAGGTAGTGGACGGAGAAGAAAGAGGGCTGGAGGAGCTAGCGCGGGCGCGGGGGAGATCTCGGATCTCAGGCGCCGCCTGGCCGACGAGCGCTTCGCCGAAGAGCTGCGCGACGCCCTGACCCTCGCCTCGGCAGCTGGTGGGATCTCCTCCCCGGTCTCCCGCTCGCGGTTACTGGAGATGATAGTGGAGACCGCCGCAGGTGTGATCCCAGCGCGATCCACAGCCCTCTTCCTGATCGACGAGGAGGCCGAGGAGTTCGACTTCGAGGTGGCCCTGGGGCCGGAGTCGGATCAGGTGCGCGAGATGCGCGTCCCGCTCGGGCACGGCATCGCGGGACTCGTCGCGGTGAGCGGCCAGCCGATGGCGGTCTCGGACGCGGGGACCGATCCCCGCCAGGCGGCGGACATAGCAAAGAGCGTGGGCTACGCACCCGGAACCATCCTCTGCGTGCCACTTTTCTACAACGAAGAAGTAGTCGGGGTGCTGGAACTGCTGGATCGGGAAGGCGCGGAAACCTACAATGCCCATGACATGGCGACCCTCGGGCTATTCGCCAACCAGGCCGCCGTTGCCATCGAACAGTCGCGTGCCCAGGGCAGCGTCGCCGTGCTCCTCGAAAACGCATTGCTCTCCGCAAGCACGGCGGAAAGCTCCAGGCTCGGAGGATCGGACAGTCGGGCCGAGGAATTCGCCGCGCGCGTGAAAGAAGATGCAACCCACCAGCGGGCGCTGGAACTGGCGCCTCTGGTCGGGGAAATCTCACAAATCTCACACCAGGGCGAGCGGGAGGCGAAAGCCTGCCGGGCCATCCTGCAGGGTTTCGCGGATTATCTTCGCTCCAGGCCCGCGAACTCTGACGAACTGATGGGAGACTTCGGCTAGCCGTGGACGATCTTCCCGCCTGGGCTTCCCAGTTCTCTCCAGAAACCCTCGACGCCGTGTTGCCGCTCCACGGGCTGACTACAGAATGGGCCTGGGGAGACAGCACTGGGGCAGGGGTGAAAGTCGCGGTCATAGACTCGGGCATTGATGCGGATCACCCAGACGTTGGCGGGAGGGTTGGCGGGTACGTGGCTGTCACAGACGGCCCCCTCGGGCTACAGCACGATTTCGAGGTACACGGCGATTCCTTCGGACACGGCACGGCCTGCGCCGGCATCATCCGCTCGCTAGCCCCTGACTGCGAACTCTACAGCGTGAAGGTACTCGGGTCGCGCCTCACCGGAAGGGGCACCACCTTCGCCGCTGGCCTCAAGTGGGCCGTGGAGAACGGCATGGACGTATGCAACATAAGAATGGGCACCACCAAGAAAAATTTCTACGCCGGGCTGCACGACCTGGCCGACAAAGCCTACTTCCGCAACACGGTCCTCGTGACCGCCGCCAACAACATGCCAGGGCCGAGCTACCCTTCACTCTATTCTTCAGTGATATCCGTGGCCTCGCACGAAGGCAAAGACCCATACCTCTTCTACTATAACCCGAGCCCACCCGTGGAATTCGGGGCGCAAGGCATAGAAGTGCGGGTGGCGTGGGCTGATAGAGGTTGGATCACGGCTACAGGAAATAGCTTCGCCGCGCCGCACATCTCTGGCATCGTCGCCAGGATCCTCGGCAAGCACCCGGGCCTCACCCCGTTCCAGATGAAAACCGTACTCAGGGCGCTCGCCGCCAACATGCCCAGGCAGTAACCGCAGTCGGTCTACCCGTCCCGCCCCCTGTACGCCGCGATGTCCCGCATCTGGGCCTCGACCCAATCCTCTATGGTGTTGCTCATCACCGTCTCACGCAGGGCCGAGGCCCGGTGTTCTTTCTCATCATCGGGCATGGTGAGTGCTTCGTGGATAGCGTCTGCCTGCCCGTCTATGTCGAAGGGGTTGACGGTGAGCGCGTGTTCCCCGAGCTCTTCGTGGGCGCCCGCATTCTCGGAGAGGACGAGAACTCCATCCCGCTCGTTGATAACCGCAGCCTCTTTGGCAACCAGGTTCATACCGTCGCGCACGGCGTTCACCAGCAAGGCTTCGTAGTTCTTGTACGCCGCCACCGAGCGGGGGAAGTTGTCCTCCATCGAGAGTTCTATCGGGGTCCAATCGCCTGAGCCGTGCAGCCGGTTCACCTCGACTACCGCTTTGCGGATGGCTTCGGCGTAGCGGGCGTACTCTTCTATGTCGCCCCTGGAAGGCTGGAGCTGGGCCAGGAATGTCACCCCGCCCTTCATCTCGGGGTGGCGCTCAAGCATCCTGCCGTAAGCCTGGAAGCCGCGGACTATGTTCTTGGAGAGATCCATCCTGTCAACGCGCAGCAGGAGTTTGCCAGGAAGGTTCTTTACCCACTGTTCCTGTTCCAGCACGGCCTCGCTCACCGCGAGCTCCTCGAACTCCTTGGGGTCTATAGATATTGGATAAGCCCTCACCCACACCTCGCGACCGTCGCGGTAGACGATGCCTTTCTCCAGGTCCACCTCCGCGCCGAGCACCTCGGTGGCTGTATCCAGGAAGTTGCTGGCGTAGCGGTGGGTGTGGAAGGCGACGACGTTCGATTCGAGCAAGCTTTCGAGGATTCCGCGCCGCGCGTAATCGGGCAGCACGCGCCAGTAATCGGGCTCGGGCCAGGGGATGTGGATGAAGAAGGAGATGAAGGCTCCCGCTCCCAGCCGCTCCCGCACGAAGCGCGGGGCCATGTAGAGCTGGTAGTCGTGCAGGAGGATGATGGGCTCCCCGTCCTCGCCTTCGAGGATACGGGATACCGCCTCGGCGAAGTTGCGGTTCACGGGGACGTAGCCATCCTCCCATGCCCGCAGCGTTCCGTCGCCGAGGACAGGCTCGTACGGAAGGTTATAGAGGCCATGCTGCACGAACCATAGCAGAGGGTTGGCGAGCGTGTTGTACATCAGATCGTAGGCTTCGGGGTCGTGTTCTACCATCGCCACGCGCAGATCCTCGACCTCGTATGGCGCTGGCTCCACCGCGACCCTGGCGTCCTCTTCGCTCTGCGCGGAGGCGATCCAGACCGAATCCTTGCTGCGCCGGGAGACCGAGTTCAGGGCGGTGACCAGCCCCCCAGCCCCCCTGGAATACTCGCGCTCTCCCCCATCCGAACGTGAAAAGGTAACAGGTCCCCGGTTGGAGACTATTACTACCAGCCCGTTACCATTTGTGTTATCTGCCTGCGCCATGCCCGGCCTCCCCCTTCTCGAACCGCGGAAGACCGCGGCGCCCTCTACACGCCGAGCAGTTTAGCGAAAAGCAGGAGGTCGTCACGCAGGAGACGCGGGGTGAGGTAGTGCTTGCGGACGTGCTCCTTGCCGTAGCGGCCCATGTTGTATGCGAACTCGGGGTCTTTGAGAAGCTTGGTGCAAGCTGCGGCGGCCTCGGGGATGGTGTCAACGAGGAGCCCGCCCCCGTCCGTGACCTGCATCGGGATGCCGCCGACCCTCCCGGCCACCAGCGGCCTCCCCTTCCATAGCGCCTCGGCCACCACCAGCCCGAAGCCCTCACGGATGGACTTCTGTATCACCACGTCTGCCAGAGCCTGGAACGCGTTGACCTCTATGGCCCCAACGTTGGTGAGGTTGTTGAACAGGAAGATGTCCTGATCCCCGCCCGCGTGCTCCGTGGTCTTGTACCAGTAATCCCAGCCCTCGGGATCATCGTGGGCCATCGAGCCTATCAGGACGAGCTGGACCTCGGGGACCTCCTCTTTCACGATCCGGTAAGCGTCTATGACGCCGAGGGGATCTTTCCACGGGTCGAAGCGCGAAACCTGGAGGATGAAAGGCCGCTCCGTGTCCACCCCGAACTGGTTGGCTATGTACCGCGCGTCATCGGCGGCAAGCGCCATGTTCTTGGGCGAGAGCGGGTCTATGGCAGGAGGGATTATAGTGAGACCCGGAAGCTCCACGTCAGGCGGCGTGTAGTCGCGCATGGTGTAGATCTGGGCGTCGTAATCCTTGACGTATGGCGACAGATAATCGAGCACCTGCCGATTGGGGGTCGATGTGTCTATGTGGCAACGCCAGATCCACTTGGTCTCGGGCGAGAGGCCGTCGGTGAAGTGTTTGAGGAGCGCCGGTTGCGGGTCGTGGACGAACATGATGTCCCACTCTTCGCCAGAGTCCACCAGCGCCGCCGCCGACTGGCGGTTGTATTCCTCGTATATCGCCCTATCCTCGATGGTCAGCTCGTAATCCGCGCCCTGGAGGGCGTTGTGGAAGTTCTTGGTTACGTTGAAGAAAGGCTCGGCCCCGAACATCAAGGCCCAGTCGCAGTCCAGGCCAACGTCGCGCATCAGGGGCACCAGCGTGTACAGGATCTCCGCGACCCCGCCCCCAAAAGCCGTGGGATTCACGTGCAAGACCCGTGCCCCGTCCAGGCGGTTGGCAAGATCCTGGATCTCGTCGTACAAATCCCGGGGTACGATGCTGCGGTAGTCGGCAAGGGACTTGTTTCCAGGGTTTACTCGTTGCAGCATGGCTCTCTCAAGGCTCGGGAACGGTCGGTTTACGTACGGTTAACTGTATACAAGTCCCCGTTTGGCCGCAAGGCTGGACGATGCCCCCCACTTCCGTTGCCCGCTTAGCCGCTTTTGGCGGTATTTCCGGCGCGCCGGATCATCCTCAGCCTGGTCCCACCACCCGAGGCCGAGTCGAGGATCACCTCGTCCACCAGGCTCCGTATTACCGCCAGCCCGAAGCCGCCCTCGTAGCCTGGCGCTGGCGCGGGTTCGTCCGCTTCGAAGCCTCCCCCAGCGTCGGTGACCGTGATCTCCACGACCTCCGGGCGGGCTCGGTACTCGATCTCGAAATCGTCCACCGCCGCATGGCGGATAACGTTGGTAACGGCCTCGGTGACCGCCAGCTTCAGGTCGTATACGTCCTCGGGCCCGAAACCGGCGGCCTGCCCGACTTGGGACACCACCAGGCGGGCGATCAGGGCGTACTCGGATCTGCTGGGAATCCGCAGGGATATGGGCTCGGAGAACCCGATTCCTTTTCCCTCTCGCGTTTCGGCGGCCTCGCGCTTCATCACCTCTCGATCCCGGCACACTCCCGGTACCAGGTGACGCTCCAGCCCGCCGTACGAATAAGCTTTGCAACGATCACGAGAAGGGTATTACCCAACTCTCCGCAAGGCTAACCCGTCAGGCCAATTGCCGGGCGCGGACGCTCCTGAAAGAGTTTGTCAGGACGTTTCCCTGCTGGCCGGAGTTTCGTCCGGGGTATCGTCGGGCGTCGCGTCAGGCGTCTCCGCCGTGACATCCCCGACGACTTCCTGATAGAGCTTCTCGGCCTCCTTCTCCTCGTCTTCGCGCCGCTGGCGCCGCGAGCTCTGGGAATAGTCGTCATCGGAGCCGCTCTGGATGTCGAGGTAAGGGCGCAACAGGTCCATCGGTATAGGCAGGATGATGGTCGAGTTCTGTTCGGTGGCGATCTCACCCATCGTCTGGAAGAGCCTCA
>JACDAR010000334.1 GCA_013695335.1 Rubrobacter sp. | reverse complement strand
CTTGCTGATCCTGGTGGTAAGGGTGGCGCACCGCAGGGAGGCATACCGGAACCTCTGACTCGCCGGCCCATCGCCGGGATCGAGCACGCCACATGATCGGACGTCCGGTCCCACGCCACCCCATGCTATCCTTACACTATCAAACAATGTAAGGAGAGATGAAGTTGGAGAAGAAGGCGAGGGTCACCAGTAAGGGGCAAGTCACGATCCCCGCTGAGATACGGCGTGTGCTCCGGGTGGGCAAGGGGGATGTGCTGGTTTTCGAGGAGGACGCTGGGGGAGTGCGTCTGCGCCCGTTGCGGGAAGAAGCGGATGTCTTTGCCGAATACGAGGGCGCCTGGCGGGAAGGGGAGGGCGAGACCATCGAGGAGATAAACGCCTGGCTGCGCGAGCTTCGGGGACACGACGTTTGACGACGGCGGTGGACACCAACGTGTTTGCGGCGCTCTTGCGAGGGACCGCAGAGGAGACGGGGATCGCTCGCCGGGCCCTGAGAAGGGCCGACGACGCCGGGGCGCTGGTCGTCTCTCCCCCCGTCTACGCGGAGTTGGCCGCCGCGCCCGGGGGTGACGCCGGAGCCCTGGACGCCTTTCTGGAGCGCGCCGAGGTGAGGGTGGACTGGACTTTGGGCGAGGACGTGTGGCGCGAGGCCGCCAGGGCATACAGAGGGTACGCCGAACGCCGGAGGGCGCAACCCGACGGCCACGGTCCTCGAAGAATCCTCGCCGATTTCATAGTCGGCGCGCACGCCCTGTTGCACGCCTCGGCCCTGCTGACCTTCGACCGTCGCATCTACCGTGCCGCCTTCCCCGGCCTCCGGGTCATCTTTCCCGAGTAGCTTCATACATCGCACTTGTGCCATGCTCCAAGATGCGCCGATCTCCGTCGCGGGCCGCCCCGACGGCCAAAACAGGTCAGGAACACCCCGAGGGGTTACCTGTCGGGTACACTTTGTACCGAACCAGGGATCACGAACGCCCGGCGGAGGTGAGCGCACGATGGACGTAAGGAGGCTCGAACAGGAGGTTCAGCAGCTTAGCCGCGGGGAGCTCGCCGCCTTCCGGGAGTGGTTTGTCCGGTACGACTCCGAGGAGTGGGATCGGCAGATCGAGGGCGACGCCCGATCCGGCAGGCTCGATGCGCTCGCAAGCGAGGCTCTGGCGTCGCACGAGGCCGGAAAAACCAGGGAGCTTTGAGGCACTTCACCTCTCCCGACTTCTGGAGTCTTTACCGGGATCTTCCCGAAGACGTGCGAGAACTGGCGGACAAGAACTTCGAGTTGTTGAAAACAGATCCCCGCCATCCATCGCTCCGGTTCAAGAAAATCGGCAAATACCCGTCGGTTCGTGTCGGGTTGCGTTACCGGGCACTTGCCATCGAAACTCCAAAGGGCCTGGTTTGGTTCTGGATCGGAAACCATTCCGACTATGACAGGCTGTTGGGCCAGGTGATCGCCACACCACGAAGCAAACCCGGCCGCCGGCATCTGAGGGTCGTCCAGGCGATCATCCAAAGATCGTACCGGAAAGCGCGACCTGGCGACCCCGTTATGAAAAAGCATCCTCGCCGATTTCGTTATCAGCGCGCGCCCTGCTGCAAGCCTCCGCGCTGCTGACCTTCGACCGCCGCCTCTACCGCGCCGCATTCCCCGATCTCGAAGTCATTGTTCCAGAATAGTCGCGTTTCACACGCTGCGGGGCGTTATCACCCACCGCCGCTCGCCAACATCTCGCCGATGCGGCAGGAGATGCGCTTCGCTGTCTCGCTATTTTGCGATCACCCCGAGTGTTTGCGGATCTTACACCCGCGGCCCGTATAGAATGACGCTTATGGACATGAAGCTCACCTTGCCAGATGAGGTGGTCGAGGCGCTCGGCCCCAATCCGGAGCGCGAGGCGCTGGAGGGCGTGTTGCTACTCCTGGTGGGAGAAGGACGGCTAAGCCTCGAGCGGGCGGGCGTCACCCTCGGCTTCGAGGACCGCGAAGAGACGAGACACTGGTACGCGGAGCGTATTCGCACCCGTCCGGGGCCGGAAGCCGAAGAGCCTGCCTGGCTCGGGGAGATCGTCTCTCTGGAAAACCTCACGCAGGATGAGTTGGATCGGATGGACAGGTTCCTGAAGATCCGTCCCGCCGAAAGAGGCAGCGGCCTCTTCGACATCAGTATCAATCACGACGAGTACCTGGCAGAAGATTGAGAAATGTTGTCCTTGCGGACACAGGGCCGCTGTACGCCGCGTCCGACCCCGACGACTCCCGGCATGGCAGATCCCTGGAAGAGCAGGAGCGCCTCGAAGCCGAGGGCCTCGAGATGGTAGTTTCCTATGCTACGTTGCAGGAATCCTATAATCTGATACTTCGCAAGCTCGGCCTGAGCCAGACTCGCGCCTTTCTGGAAGACTTGGCTCGAACCGCGATCTTCGTTACCCCGACCGAAGATGACTACAGAGGAGCCATCAGGCGGGTTTTGCGCTATTCAGATCAGGACATCTCCCTGGCTGATGCGCTCCTCGCCGAAGTAAGCCATAGACTCGAAGCGCCAGTGTGGACCTACGATCACCACTTCGATGTCATGGGTGCTCGCGTCTGGCGGCCGTAGCCCGGACAACGAACCGGCCGGGGTCCGGCCGGGGTGTTTGGACTGGACTTTTTGTGGTGACGTGCGGCGAGAGGCAGCCCGAGCATACAAAGGATAAGCCGAACGCCGGAGGGCGCAATCAGACGACCACGGCCCTCGAAGAATCCTCGCCGATTTTGTCGTCGGCGCACACGCCCTGTTGCACGCCTCGGCCTTGCTTACCTTCGACCGTCGCATCTACCACGCCGCCTTTCCCAAACTCCGAATTCTGCCGGAGTAGTGGCGTCTTGCATGCCGTGGGGCGGCTACCGCCCGCTGCTCGCCAACATCTCGCCGAACCGGCGGTGAGTGAGGACCTCGATTCTGCCCGGTGAAGTCCCTACCAGGTGCGGGTCGCCCGAAACGAGGTAGTCGGCGCCGGTTCGGCGAGAGCCAGGGCCACCAGGTAGTCGTCCTTCGGGTCCTCTGGCACG
>JACDAR010000312.1 GCA_013695335.1 Rubrobacter sp. | reverse complement strand
TGTACCTGCGGGCGACGGCGACCGGATTCCACTACGGGCGGGCGAGCCGCTGGAGCCAGTTCGCGCTCATGGCCTGCACGGTGACGGTGGTATTTACGATGGTCACGATGGGCTATGCCCGCGAGACATCGCGCAGGGTGGACAACAATCCCGGATACCTGATCTACAAATGCGTCACCCTCGATCAGCAGGTTGTGACCAAGTACTGCCCGGCTGGCAATTCTATAGCGGGAGGCTCCGAATGACGGACCTGACGTTGCTGCTCTTCCAGGCGGGAAGCACCGGCAACCCGACCGCCATCGGTGTATTCCGGTTCTTCGCCGCGTTCCTCATGATCATGACGATCTACATTGGCGCGTGGTCGTTTACGTACTGGATCAGCAAGGACGAGTAGCCAGACTCAAGATATCTATTACCAAGAGGCCGCGACTCCCATCGCGGCCTTTTCTTTACCTTGCAAACGTTGGTTCGCGTGCCTGGGCGCTAGTTTGGCTGCTTCGTCGGGCGGATCAGAACCTCGTTGATGCTGACGCGCGGGGGTTGGCTTATGGCAAAGAATAGGGCCTCCGCAATGTCCCCGGCTTCGAGCGGGGAATACTTCTTGCCCGCGTAGTAATCGTCAGGGCTGCCAAAGGAATTTTCAGGGAACTCGGTGCGGACGAGGCCGGGTTCCACGGTGATCACCCGTATGCCCTTGTCGTGCAGGTCTATTCTCAGTCCCTCTGCGATGGCTGTGATGGCGTGCTTGGTGGCTGCGTAGACAGCACCGTGTCCGTGCGGCACCCGGCGTCCCGCAGCGCTGGAGACGAAGACTATGTCTCCCGAACCGCGCTGGAGCATGTGGCGCGCGGCGGCGCGGGTGACGTAGAGCGTGCCGAGTACGTTCACGTCGAACATCATGCGCCAATCCTCGGGGTCTCCCTCTGATATGGGCGCGTACAGGCCGAGGCCCGCGTTGTTGACAACAACATCCACGGTCCCGAACCGTTCGACGGAACTGGCGACGAGCGCGGCTGCGGCTTCGGGGTTCGTTATGTCAGTGGGGGCGGCGAATGCTCTGTCCCCGATCTCCCCTGCCAGCGTCTTCAGTCGGTCTTCCCGACGGGCGGCGAGCGCGACGTTGCAGCCGTTCTCCGCGAGCAGGCGGGCCGTCGCCGCCCCTATGCCGGATGAGGCGCCGGTCACGATTGCGGTTTTGCCAGAGAGCGGGTTCGGTTGTTCGTCGGTCATGATTCCTCTTTGAGGGAAGCGAGTTGTTCGAGGCGGACTATGTGGCCGTTCAGGCGTTCGGCGGCGGGGGTGCAGAGGTAGCTTATTAGCTCGGCTGGTTCTTCTGGCTGGCGCAGCATGCCGAAGTCGCGGTAGTTGCTGAACATGCGGTGGAGCTGGTCCCCGATCAGCTTCGCCCCGAAGCTGCGGGACTCTTCCTGCATCCTGGTGTCAACCACGCCAGGATACACTCCGATGGCGGCGATATTGTATGGTTCGCCCTCCAGGGCGAGGATGCGGGTAAGCTGGTCCAGGGCCGCCTTCGAGGCGCTGTATGCGGCCATCCCCGCGAGCGGATGGCGGGCCGCCGCGCTCGAAACGTTTATGATGCGCCCCCAGTTCTCAGACGCCATCATGGGCAAAGCCTCACGCGCGCACAGGAACGACCCAGTGACGTTCGCCTCGAAGACGCCGCGCCAGGCTGCTGGCTCCATCGCCGCCACTGGCAGCGGGACGCCAGGGGTGCCAGCGTTGTTCACCAGGATGGTCGGGGGACCGAGTTCCTCCCTGCAACGCTCGAACCCGGCTGCGACCGACTGCTCATCCGTCACGTCGACTACCAGGGGGATGGACTTGCCGCCAGAGGCGGAGATCCCCTCCGCAACTGAGGAGACTTCGTCCAGGGTGCGGGCCGCGACGGCTATGGCGGCCCCCTCGCTGGCGAGGAGTTCCGCTGTCGCCGCGCCGATGCCCCGGCCGCCGCCGGTTATGAACGCAACCCGTCCTTCGTGTGTCCTCTTCTCCACGCCCCACATGATAGCGGGAGTCGGGCGGGATCGTGCGTCGGAACACTGCCTTGCCTTGAGATAGAATCCATATTCAAGAAACCAGGAGGAGAGACAGGCTTGTCCGACATACCCCTTTTCCCGCTCAACGTGGTCCTGATGCCGGGGGCGCCGCTGCCGCTGCATATCTTCGAGGAGCGTTACAAGCAGATGGTCGACGAGTGCATCGAAGCCGATACCGAGTTCGGGATGGTCCTTGCCGACGAGTCCGGGACGCGGGAGGTCGGATGCACTGCCAGGATCGTCGAGCTCGTCGAGCGCTACGAAGACGGTAGGCTCGTGATCCTGGTCGAAGGCTCCCGCCGCTTCCGGCTGAACAACATCATGACGGGCAAGCCGTACTACGTCGGGGAGATCGAATACCTCGAAGACGAGGCGGATGAGGACGTGGCCGCCCTCGCCGAGGAGTGCATCAAGCTGCTTGAGCGGGTCGTCGAGGCTGCGACGGAGGGCTCTGTCGGCATCGAGATAGAGTCACCGTACCGCAACCTTTCCTTCGCCATAGCGGGGCGCATCGAGTTCGACCTCGAAACCCGGCAGCAGATCCTGGAGCTTCAGACCGAGCGGGAGCGACTGGAGAAAGTCAGGGAGCTTCTATCTTCGGCGGCAGACCGTCTGGAACGCGAACGTCAGGCCAGGGATGTCGCCCACACCAACGGTCGCGTGCGCGAGGACTGGACGCCTGGGGAGAAGAGTGAAGGGGAAGAAGGTTCGTAGAATCCGCGCGGGGCTATCGTTTGCGACCGACGAAGACCTCGCTTCGCTCGCCTTCTGAGGATGAATCCAGAACACTTCTCGCCTCGAAACCAACGTCCCGGAGCAGCCGCAGCCAGGTCGCGCGCGCGAAGACGCCAACGATTTGGCGGTCCACGACGGTGCGGAGATCGTCTCCCTCCTTCAAAGCCAGTATGAATTCGTAGTTGACCTGGGTGTCGTCAGGGTCGGGGTCCCAGGTCCACTCCATGTACCTGACGCCACGCCCGCCATCGTCCGTGCCTTCGTGCGTGGTCTCTGGCACGAAGGTCTCTGCCACGAAGTCTGGGACTATCACCACCGTGCCGCCTGGCTTGCAATGTTCGTGGGCTGTCGCAAAGGCCGCACGCAGGTCTTCCTCTGTGGTCATGTACATGATGGCGTCGTGGATGAGGACGCCGTCGAAAGTCCTGCCGAGGCGCAAGGTGCGCATGTCACCCTCTATGTGTTCGAGTTCCGGGTTCTGCTTCTTGCTCTGTGCCAGCATCCCCGCCGAGATGTCGGCCAGCGTGGGCGAGAAGTTCCGCTTGAGAAACCAGGCTACGTTGCCGCCGCCGCTGCCAAGTTCGAGTATGGTCTCGACGTTTTCTGCCAGGAAGAACTCCGCGAAGAAGGCTGCTTCATCGGCGTAGTCTTCGGTAGGTGAGATGAGTTGCCACCAGCCAGCCAGTTCGCCGTACAGCTTCGGTTGACCTTTCATAACGGAATATTACCAACCACGTCCGTCACTGGTTTTGTTGTTCGCCTTCCTGGGGGATCAGGTCTCGGATACGGCGGAGGTTCGCCTGGTCTACCTTGTAGATCAGGGGTTCCGAAGCAAGGGCTCCCTCGCCCGCCGCTGCCTTGATGCGCTCTGTGAGGTTCTCCTCCACGAGCCACGCCATCGAGGGCAAAACCCCGGCCAGGATGCGCAGCCGCACCCGCCCGTTCGTCTCTTCTTTGCCGACCAGGCGCGGCGGCGTCAGGTACAGGTTGGCTGCTTCGTCCAACGACTCAAGGATCTTCGGGACAGCTTCGGCATCCGAAAGCTGCACTTCGACCGTGAAGCTTTGCTGGCCCGAGACGTAGTTGCGGACGCCGGTCATGGTGCCGTTGGGAACGAAGATGACCTCGCCTGAGAGGGCTCGGATCTTGGTGGTCCTCAACCCGAACTCCTCGACCACGCCTGCCGCCTTCGTCGGCTCCACCTCGATGAAGTCCCCGACGCTGTACTGCCCCTCGAACACTATGGAGAAACCGGCGATCACGTCGCGCAGGAAGCTCTGTGCCCCTAAACCGAGCACGGCGGCCAGGATGGTGGCGCCTGCCGTAGCTGGGAGTGGGTTGCGGATGAAGATAGAGAGTATGAAGAGCACGACGACTATGAAGACCACGTAGCGGAGGGCGTTCCGGATCAGGGTTATCGCGGTATCCTGGCGCTTGATGCGGGACACGGCTTCCGCGTCGAGGATATCTTCCCGATGGCGTCGCCAGCGCAGGATGCGTGGCACGCCGTGGGTGAGGATGCGGAAGGCCAGTATGCCGAGGATCACTACCAGAATCGACGCCAGGACGTTGCTGATGAACTGCGGGCTGATCAGATACCGGTAAGCCTCGGCTAAAAAATCGTTGATGATCTTGAGTACATCGACGGAGCCTTTAGCTACGTCTGTCCCCGTATCCCCCGCCTGATCCAGTATCCCGATGGTCCCTTCGCCTGAGCCGTTCTGGAGCATGACGATGGGGGAGAAGCTCATCTTTTCGCGGCGTGCCGCTCCAGCGCCAGCCCGATGAGGTGATCCAGCAACTCCTCGTAAGGGAGGCCGCTTGCGTCCCAGAGCCTGGCGTAGACGCTCGTGGGGGTGAAGCCGGGGATGGTGTTGATCTCGTTGAGCAGCAACCTTCCCGTCGCGCGCTCCACGAAGAAGTCAACCCGCGCCATACCAGCGGCGTCTATGGACGTGTAAGCGACCCGGGCGATGCGCCTTAGTTCTTCCATCGTGTCGTCCGGGATGTCAGCCGGGACTATGAGCTCCATACCGCCCTCGACGTACTTCGCCTCATAATCGTAGAACTCGTTGGTGGTTAGGGAGATCTCACCCGGAAGTGAAACCTTAGGGTCTTCGTTGCCGAGCACGGCGACCTCAACCTCGCGGGCGTCCACGCCAGCCTCCACGATGAGGCGCCTGTCCAGTTCCGCAGCCGCGTCGAGGGCTTCCGCCAGCCCCGTGGAATCCTCAGCCTTGTTGATGCCGACGCTCGAGCCGAGGTTCGCGGGCTTGACGAAGCACGGATATCCTATGGAATCTTCGATCTCCCGCACCCGCGAAGTCCGATCATTTTGCCATTCGTTGCGGGTGAGGCCGATCCACCCTACCTGCGGGAGGCCGTGGTGGGCGAAGATCTTCTTCATCGTGATCTTATCCATCCCCACGGCGCTCGCAAGCACCCCGCTCCCGACGTATGGAACGTCCGCAAGCTCCAGCATTCCCTGGATGGTCCCGTCCTCGCCGTATGGCCCGTGCAGCACGGGAAAGACCACGTCGACGCCGCCCAGATCCGTTGGCAGCTTCTCGTCCGTGGCGGCAGGCGTCCCTGAGAGCGGGGATTCGAGGGTGGAGCCATCCGGCAGTTCTCTGGTGGGGTTGGATTCCAGCTCGCGCATGGGATCGCCCGAGGAGATCCAACGCCCCTCCCGCGTTATGCCGACAGGAACTACATCGTAGCCCCCGCTGTTTCTGAGGGCGTCTGCGATGGCGCGCGCGGAGGCGAGGGAGACCTCGTGCTCCCCGCTGCGCCCTCCGAACACGACCATGACACGGACCACCGCGCTTCTCCTCCCGCTAGCTTGCAGCCCGACTATCGTAGCAAAGGGCGCCGGGCTTGCTAAGCCCCCTTCGGGACGAGGCCAAGAACGTCGGCTTGCTCACGCATCGCGGCTGCCACAAACTCGATGTGCTCATTGAGTTCGACCCCGAGATCCTCGGCCCCGCGCGTGATGTCCTCCCGATTCACGTTGGCGGCGAAGGATTTCTGCTTCATCTTCTTGCGGACGCTCTTCGCCTTCAGGCCGTTCAGACCTTCGGGCCGCATGAGCGCCACGGCGGTTATGAGGCCCGAGAGTTCGTCCACCGCGTACAGGGTCTTGGACATCTGCGTGTCGCGCGGCACGTCGAGGTAGTCGGCGTGCCCCTTGATGGCGTGGAGCATGTCCTCGGGATAGCCAAGTTTCTCCAGCTCGCGGACACCAACCATCGGGTGTTCGTCCGGGGTGGGATGCTTCTCGTAGTCCATGTCGTGCAGCAGGCCGGTCACGGCCCACTTCTCCTCGTCCTCGCCGAACTTCGCGGCGTAGGCGCGCATGGCGGCCTCCACCACGAGCATGTGCTTTCTCAGGGATTCGCTCTCCGTCCACTCGCAGAGCAACTTCCAGGCTTCCTCGCGATCCAAAGTCTCCACTGGTCCGATGGCTCCTTCCGCATCTCTCCGCTGGCGAACGGCTATTCTAACCGCGCC
>JACDAR010000279.1 GCA_013695335.1 Rubrobacter sp. | reverse complement strand
CGGGGGTCGGATTCACGTAGCGGGCGATGATGATGGAGAGCTCGTACATCAGGAGCATGGGCGCTGCCATCAGGAGCATGGTGAACACGTCTGGCGTGGGCGTGAGGACCGCAGCGAGCACGGTGTTTGCGACTATGGCGTGCCGCCTGTAGTGCCTCAGAAGCTTTGCGTCTACAAGTTCGAGTTTCGCCGCCACGTAGGTGGCCGCTGGCAACTCGAAGACTATGCCAAATGCCAGCAGGAACCGGGAGTTGAAAGATAGATAGTACGCTGAGGTGGTGATGTTTTCGTAGCGGCCACCGCCCCAGTTGAGCAGAAGGTGCAGGCTCACAGGCAACACCACGAAGTACCCGAAGGCCACGCCAGCCAGGAACAGCGCTGACGCCATCCCGATCAGAATGTACGTGAAGGTCCGGCCCATGTCCCCGACAGCGGGCGCTATGAAAGCCCAGATCTGGTATAGAAGAATCGGAATGGTGACCAGGAAAGCCGTGTACAGCGTGAGCTTTATGTCGTTGAGCAGCGGCTCGGCCACCGATGTCGCGTACAGTTTGCCGTCCAGAGATTTTCCGGCAGGTGCGAGAAGGATATCGAAGATCTGCTCCCTGAAAAACCAGGCCGCTATAGCCACCAGGACGAAGGCTATGGCGACCTTGATGATCCTGGATCGAAGTTCGCCCAGGTGCTCGATCAGGGACATCCGCGCTTCGTTGCGCGTCATCCCCTCACGGGAGGGTAATCTCAGGCGGCTTGCCATCTAGGGTCTAGCGCTGGTTCTGCTCTGCGTGATCCGCCTCGGCGGTAACGTCGTGCTCATCGTGGGCGCCTTCGGCTTTGCCGTTGACGCTGTCGGAGTCGAGGTCTTCCTCGTCCTTCTTCCGCTGCTCCTCTTTCTTCTGCTCTTCTTCCTTCTTCTTGTTCTCGATCTCGCCCTCTCGCGTACCGGCCCTGAACTCCTTGACGCCGCTACCCAGACCGCGGGCCAACTCTGGAACCTTCTTCGCCCCGAAGAGCAGCAAGATGATCACCAACGCGACGATCAACTCCGTAGGACCTAGCGAACCAAACATCTTTCCTCCTGACCGACTCTCTGCAAGCTAACGCACCACATTATACGCCCACGTACCCCGCGTGGATCACGATCCCGCAGCCCCCGTGGTATTTCCACCCTTGAGCAGCGACGATATACGGCTCTTTACCTCGTCGGACTGCTGGCCCTTCGGCTCGAGGTCGAGGTAGCCGTTGTAGTACTTGATGGCCTGCGCTGGCTCCCCTGCCTGCTCGTATGACTGACCCGCGAAGAGGTAAGCGTCCTCGTTGTCCTTCTCGGCCTCCGCAGCGGCGGCGAACGCGTCCCCGGCCTTGTCGTTGAGATCTTTGCGCTGCTTGTCGTCGGCGGCAGCCTGGGCTTTCTGGGCATAAGCCTGCCCGAGAAGCACGGCGGTATCAGCGTCCTTCGGGGCTGCCTGCTGGCTATCCTGCAACACCTTGATTGCTTCTCCCGTTTGTCCGTTCTGGATGTAGAGGATTGCGAGATCTTGGGCCGCCTCGGGATCTTTCTGATTCTTCTGGTACTTCTTTTCCGCGTCCTGGATCAGGTTTTGCGGGTTTGCGCTCTGGGACGCGCTCTGCTGGTTGGATTTGTTGAAAAGATCCAGGGGATTATAGCTGACGTTGGAGCCGATCCCGAAAAAGATGGTGCCACCAACGAAAACTACAGAGAGCCCGATCGCGAACACCCTCGTCCAGAAGGTGAGCTTTTCGCGGTTCATCATCATGGCGGGAATGTCCTCCGGGTACTAGCTTTCGGCCCGATTGTATATCAGCCGCCCGCCCGCGACCGTCGCCGCGACGCCCCCACCCGCAGCCGCTTCGAGAATTTCCAGCTCCGATGCCCCATCTGACGGAACCGCCTCGACCAACGCGAGATCAGCCCACTTCCCCGCCTCCAGGCTCCCAGTCTCGCCCCCTATGCCGAGCGCCAGCGCCCCCCCGAGCGTCGCAAGCCTCAGGCCCGTCGCGCCATTGAAGCCGTGCAGTTTCACGGCGAAGAGCGTCTCCTCGAACAGGTTCATGCTCGGGCTGCTCCACAGGCCGTCAGTGCCCATCCCGACCCGCACGCCCCGTTCCATCATGCACGGCACAGGCGAGACACCGCAGTTCAGGAACTCGTTGGATCTCGGACAATGCGCCGCAGCAACCCCCGTGCTTGCGAGAACCTCGACCTCCTCATCCGAGACGCCGGTCGCCAGGTGGGCCGCAATGACGTTCGGCGCGAGCAGCCCTATACTTTCTGCGTAGCGCACGGGAGAGAGGCCGGCGCCGCCCCACTCGTTGCTTCCAAAGATGTCAGTGAGGCCGCCTGTCCCGTTCCGCACGAACTCGACCTCTTCGGGGCTCTCGGAGACGTGGACCGCGAGCCTCCATCCTAGCTCCCGCGCGCGCCGCGCAGCGAGCCGCGAGCTTTCAGGGTCCACGGTGTACGGTGAGTGGACGCTGATCTGACAGTCCACCCGCTCCGGCAGGCCCCCGCGCAGATCCTGGATCTTGCGCACGACGGAATCCACGATCTCCTCCGGCCCCGCCCCATCGAAGTCACCGGGGAAGAACTCAGCGTACACGGTGCCTGCCATTCCAGACCCCGCAAGCTGCGGCAGGCACTCCCCATACGGGGAGGATTCAGCCATGAAGGTAGTCCCAGCCTCGACTGCCTCGCGGGCGGAGTTTCTAGCAGCCTCCGCCGTCCACGCTTCTTTCTCGGGGAGGCGTTCGATGAGGCCAGCCAGCCAATTCGAGAACGAGCCGCCCTCAGGGGCGTCGCCGTGCCTGAAACCCAGGTGGGCGTGGGCGTTTACAGCGCCAGGGATTATGGCGTGGCCGGGGAAATGCCGTACTTCGGCGTCTGGGGCGTCTTTTCTCAGGTCGGAGATGGTTCCGACGGCGGAGATCCTACCTTCCCGGACGAGCACTGCGCCTTCACGGATTGCGGGCCTGGATATTGGCAGGACCAGATCCGCGGCGTATATCGCCGTGTGTTCCGGGTCAGGCACTCCTTCCGACCACCTCGGCGGCGACGGCCTCCAGGATCTCGCGTTCCGGGCCGCCTGGCAGAAGGCCCAATCCCTCGAAGGCGGATTTGATCTCACCCCTGGCCCACGCTTCGGTCTTTGCCACGGCGTCTGTTGCGAGTACCGCTTCGATGGCGGCTTCGAGAACCTCGGGCGTGGGGTCAGGCGCCACGAGCGCCCGGCGTATGGTCCCCGCATCGCCCTCGCGCAGCGCGAAGATGATGGGCAGCGTGACGGTGCCCTCCACGAGATCCGTCCCAATACCCTTGCCCATAAGGCCGGGCTTGCCGACCAGATCCATGATGTCGTCAGACATCTGAAACGCGATCCCAAGCGCCTGCCCGAAGGTTGCAAGGGCGTCTATCTGTCGCAGCGACAGGCCACCGAGCGAACCGCCCGCCACACACGCCGCCTTGAAAAGGCCGGCTGTCTTCATGCGAATGTGGTCCATGTACATCTCGACGTTCGCGCCGTTGGCGTCGGAGGTTCCAGCGGCACTGGCCCGATACTGTTCGAGTTCGCCAGCGGCGAGGCCCTGGGAAGCCTCCGAGAAAGCCCGGATCAGCCTCGGGTCCCCGATCTCGGCCAGCTCCGTGAAGGTCTCCGCGAATAGGTAGTCGCCGGTTGCCACGGCGATCTCCCGCCCATACCGGGCGACCGTCGTCGGCTCCCCGCGCCTGGTCTCGGCCCGGTCCACTAAGTCGTCGTGGATGAGCGTCGCAGTGTGCAGCACCTCGATGGCCGTTGATGCTTTGAGGAGAGCTTCATCCTTCGCCTCCCCGATGCGGGCGCTCAGGATCAGGAGCAAAGGCCGCAGTCGCTTGCCACCCGAGGTCAACGCCTCCGTGGCTGGCGCGACGAGTGGAGCGGGCGCCCGTTCCCCCACCTCGGCCAGCAAGTCCTCGACCTGCTCGACTACCTCGAACGCCGCCTCGGGAACCTCAGGCGCGTCAAGGACACCCTGGCCGCTCTCCACTGTGGAGGGTGATGATGCTGCCCGCGAGCCTCTTCCATGTAACGTTTTGTAATCCATTGCTCTCCATTATGGCAGCTAAATCATCTGGCACCACGAACTCTTTCACTGATTCGGGCAGATATGCGTATGCTTTTGGATCCCCGGAGATCCCAGCCCCCAGCTTTGGAACTATCCTGTCAAACCACAATCCATAGAAAGCGCCGAACACCTTCCCGGGGGGACGGGATATCTCCAGGCACACCACCCGCCCACCTGGACGCACGCAACGCGTCATCTCCGAGAACAGCGCGTCCAGATCAGGGATGTTCCTCGCGCCATACGCGATGGTCGCCGCATCGAAGCCTTCCGACGGGACGCCTTCGAGCCGCGTCGCGTCGCCGACGCGGTACTCCACGTTGGGGAGCGGACGGCTCTTCGCAGCGCGCAGCATCTCTGGTGAGAAATCCACGCCGAGTACGTATCCGGCGGGGCCGACTTCGCTGGCGAGGTCGCGGGTCAGGCTCCCGGTGCCGCAGGCGAGGTCGAGGGCTCGGCCGCCGGTACGGAGCTTCGTCGCCTGGACTGCTTTCTTGTTCCAGATCCTGTTCATCCCTGCCGTCATCACGACGTTCATCAGTTCGTAGCGGCGGGCTATGCGGTCGAACATCTCCCGCACGAGCCGCGCCCGCTCCTCCCCTGACGGCAGGCCGTCACCCATTTTTTGGGCCTCTGGCGCTATGACCCTTCACCGCCCAGTTCACCAGCGGCCCTGTGGATGCGGGCCTGTGAGGTCTCCCTGTCTTCGCCTGAGATGATGCCGAGGAGATCTCCGAGATGGGGACTCCAGAATTTCAGGGAGACGCTGTCGCCTTCGGCGATGCGTCCAGCGCCGTCCCGGATCATACGGCTCGCCACCGCCACGAAACGCGGCTCGTCCAGGCGGGCAATCGTCTCCACGGCCCACGCGTAGGCATTGTCCCCGACCAGGATCTCCTCGTCCGTAGCCCGCCGATCCCCTGACAGGCTAGTCGCGTAGTGGGAGTTGAACCCGCGTTGCAGGTGCGCGAGCGCCTCCGCCACGACCTCGCTGCGCTCATCAGGCTGGGGCAACTCACCGGCAGCGTGCAGGAAGACTTGCTCCAACGATACATCCGGCGTGCGATCCGTGGCCCTTCCCAACTAACGATCCCCTGCGGACGAGAACCATCCCGCCGCCGCCTCGAATGTCCTGTCCAGATCCCCGTCCGTGTGGGCCGTGGAGATAAAACCGGCCTCGTACTGGCTCGGGGCAAGATAGACGCCGCGCCTGAGCATGTGCCAGAAGAAATCCTTGAAAGCCTCTGTGTCAGAAGCGGCGGCGGATTCGAAGTCCGTCACCGGCCCGGCGGTGAAGAAAATGCTCACCATCGAGCCAACCTGGTTGATAGTGAACGGAAGTTCTCCACCGGATGCAGCCTCGGTCATTCCCCGACGCCAGCGTTCCCCGAGGCTCTCCAGTTGCTCGTAGAAACCGTGCTCGGCGGTGGCGTGCAGCATGGCGAGGCCGGCGGCCATGGCGAGCGGGTTGCCCGAGAGGGTTCCAGCCTGGTAGATAGGGCCTGATGGGGCTATCTGGTCCATGATCTCACGCTTCCCCCCGTACGCCCCAACCGGGAGGCCGCCACCGATGATCTTGCCCAGGCACGTCAGGTCAGGCGTCACGCCGTACCGCTCCTGCGCCCCGCCACGCGCCAGCCGGAAACCTGTCATAACCTCGTCGAAGATCAGGACGGCGCCGTACTCGGCTGTGATCTCGCGCAGCCCCTCCAGATAACCTTCGGTCGGTGGCACGCATCCCATATTTCCAGAGACCGGTTCCAGTATGACGGCGGCGAATTCCTCGCCTTCACGGTCGAAGAGTTCCCGGACGGCATCGAGGTCGTTGTACGGGAGCACCGCTGTGTCCTTCGCCGCGCCCTTCGTGACGCCGGGGCTGTCGGGGAGGCCGAGGGTTGCGACTCCGGAACCAGCGGAGACGAGCAGTGCGTCGCCGTGGCCGTGGTAGTTGCCGTCGAACTTCAGGATGCGCTCACGTCCCGTGTAGCCGCGTGCCAGCCGGATCGCGCTCATCGTGGCCTCTGTGCCCGAGTTGACCATCCGCACGGATTCGATGGACGGTACGGCATCGCAGACGGTCTCCGCGAGATCCACCTCCATCTCCGTCGGAGCCCCGAACGTCGTGCCGCCGCGCGCCGCCTCCACCACTGCCTCGACTACCTTGGGGTGCGCGTGGCCGAGGGCGAGCGGCCCATAGCTCATCACGTAGTCAACGTAGGAGTTGCCGTCAACGTCGAAGATGCGAGATCCTTCGCCGCGCTGCATGAACAGCGGGTCACCGCCAACGGAGCGAAAAGCCCGCACGGGGCTGTTCACGCCGCCTGGTATCCTCCGCACCGCCCGCTCCATGAGACGGGCCGAGCGGTCCCTGGCTAGCACCGTCCTGGCATCCACGCTGTCCTGGCTGCCGCGCAAAAGCAACGCCCCTTTCGAAAAGTCTGATGAAAGTTTAATGTCTCTGACCGAAAGTGACCGTGACAGAGCTTACCCTACATCAGAGGTCGGCGGACCACTCCTCGATTTCTCAGCGGTTGCCCATACGAAGTCCGCCGAAGAAGAGCAGGCCGCCGACAACCATGAAGATCACACCCATGATGGCCCAGAACGTCTGTCCGGTCATGAAACTTCCGGGCAGTACGCCGATGCCCTGCAAGAGCCAGATGACGCCGATCAGGTCCATCAACCCTCCCACCACGAGCAGCATGTAGCGCATTCGATCCCTCCGATTCCTGATTCGAGGCTTCAGACCTTGCGATGCTGCAGCCAGGAGCACCACTCGTCCACGCCCTGCCCCGTGCGGGCGCTCGCGAGGATGCGCTGGACACCGGGGTTCACGGTGTCGAGGTTGCCGAGGAACTGCTCCAGATCGAAGTCCAGGTATTGTAGGAGATCGACTTTGTTCACGATCACGAGGTCAGCGGAACGGAACATCAGCGGGTACTTGAGCGGTTTCTCCTCGCCTTCGGTGACGGAGTAGACCATCACCCTGGCGTCCTCCCCGACCTTGAACTCAGCCGGGCAGACCAGGTTTCCGACGTTCTCGATCACGAGCACGTCGATGTCGTCTAGTGGAAGTTCGGAGAGTCCGGAGCGCACCATGTTCGCATCCAGATGGCATTCACCGCCAAAACCAGGGTCTGTGTTCACCTGCACCAGCGGGACGTGGAAGCGGGCCAGCCTGTCGGCATCCAGGGTGGTCTGAACGTCGCCTTCGAGGATGCCGAGGCGGAGCTTGCCGCGCAGGCACTCAAGGGTGCGTTCGAGCAGCGCGGTCTTGCCCGCGCCGGGGGAGCTCATCATGTTGACCACGTAGTTCCCGGCGCCATCGAACCTCTCGCGGTTGGCCTGTGCGAGGGCATCATTGGCGTCGAGGACTCCCTCCATTACTACCTGTTTCACGGCGGTGCGGTGCAATTGTTGCCTCCCTTCGGTCGGCGGCTATCAGCGGTCAGCTTTCAGCTATCAGCTTCATGGTGCTGCTTGCCGCCCATATACAACCACGAAACATTCGTTCTATTCTAACCGCCTCACTCTGCGTGCCGTCTTTTCCGTTCGCGGTTTGGCTGGCTGCTGATCGCTGAACGCTATCCATCATTCTTCCATCTCCAGGGATTCGACGTACAGTTCTTCGCCTTTCGTGATCTCGAGGTCGAAGCCTCCGCATTGCTGGCATTGCAGGGGGAATCCGGGGAGTTGGCTCTCTGTTCCGCAGGCGCGGCATTTGCCTGAGGCTGGGATCTGATCCAACTCCAGCTCCGCGCCATCGACCGGCGTTCCCTGCGCCACTATCTCGAATCCAAACGTCAGGGCGGAGGGAACGACCTGTCGCAAATGGCCGACCTTCAGGTAGATCTTCGTCACCCGGCGTCCGTTTGCATGCTGGCCAGCAATCCGGACGATGGACTCGGCTATTGCCATCTCGTGCAAATCCGCTAACCCCGCACCAACTCGTCTATCAGCCCGCGCAACACATGGTAGATGGAAGCCTGAACCTCCTGGATGCGCGGGATGTAGTCCGAACGCACGACCACCGCATGGTCTGTGAGATTTTCGCCCACTATCCTCCCGCCATCGTAGCCCACGATGGCGACCGTGAGGAGTCCACGTTTGCGCGCTTCGGCGAAGGCGGCGAGGATATTCGCCGACCCGCCGCTCGTCGAGATACCTATTGCCACGTCATGGGGCCTGGCGTGGGCGATGAGCTGGCGGGTGAAGATCGCCTCGGCCCCTATATCGTTGGCGATGGCCGTGATGTTGGCTGACTCGGTGGAGAGCGAGACCGCAGGTATGGGCTTGATGCCAGGCGGCGGGTCAATGCAGTCGGCGGCAAGGTCGTTGGCGTCGGTGGCAGATCCACCGTTGCCGAAGGTGAGGATCTTGCCTCCCCGATTCAGCCGCTCGGAGATGGCGACTGAGATACTGGATACAGCGTCCACCTCAGACGCGGCGGCAGCGGCCCGCATGGCATTGACCTCCTCCATCTTCTGGAGCATCGAACCCCACACCTCGTCAACGACCCCTTCGAGGCTCTGCTTACCCTTGCCCAGAAACGGATACAGGAAGGACGAGGCTCCCACGTCGTGGCCCTGTTCGCGGTGCTCGAAGTACACGTGGACCGTCTCCCAGAGCATATGATAGAGGACCTCGAAGACCTCCTGGCACACGAAAGGGTCAGGATCTGGTGGGGCGAAAGAGTATTCTCCAGCCTCCCCCGTCAGAGCGAACGTCATCGCCCCACGCTCCCGCGCCGCCGAAAGTGTGCGCTCCACGGCGGGATCCGGCTCCGGGAAAGAGAAGCCCATCACCATGTCATCGGGGTGCAGGATCACTGGCAGCCTGGCCTCGAAGTCCGGTCCCACGTCCATCGCCGGAAGCGCCCGTTTGCCCACGATCACAGGGTGCACGAACTCAACCGAGACGTGCTCGGCATCCGTGGCCGCCGAACCGCGTCCGAACGCCAGTAGCCGTCCACCGGCCAGAAAACGCCTGGACATCTCGTGGCAGGCTTCGGCGAGCCGAAGTGATTCGGCTTTGAAGAACGTCTCGAAGATCCCATTCCGGCGGAGCAGTTCTTCCCTGCTCCGTGCGGTGAGTGCCCGTGTATCTACGATAGCCAGTTTCCCACCCTTCCGGCTTCAGTCCATTCTCCGTCGAGCTTCGAGAACAACCAGAAACCGCCGGACCCCACGTTCCAGTCGAACTGCTGCCCGGCATAGAGTAACGCCCGTGTCACGTCCCGGTCGAACCCGACCCGAGAGAATCGGAGCGTGCCGTCTGAATCGGGGAACTCCTGGCGAAAGCGCGCCCATCCGTCTCCGTCCCGGAAGATGTGATGGAACTTCTCGTCGCCCACGCAGATCAAACGCCCGCCAGGGTTGAAGTCCGGCTCGACCGGGTGCTGTTCGCGGTTCTTGGCGATAAAGGCGGTCAGTGTCTCTTCACGAAGACCATCGAGGTTCTCACGCAAGTACGAGAGCATGCGTTCATCGCTACCCGGCATCTGCAAACCGCTGCGGGTCAGAGAGCGAACGACCTGTCTCTCGCCGAGGTGCAGGCGAGCTAGACAGGTCGTCAGAACCTCCTGCTCGTCAGCTATGGTTCCGTTGAACAATTTCCCATTTCTTCCAATAGACCTCTGTACTCACTCTATATATAGA
>JACDAR010000273.1 GCA_013695335.1 Rubrobacter sp. | reverse complement strand
TGGACGATCCTGCGCCACCACTCTTCCTTGATGTTCCGTTTCATCTCGACGCCCAAAGGACCGTAGTCGTAGGAAGAGCGGAGGCCGCCGTAGATCTCGGAACTCTGGTACACGAAGCCCCGGCGTTTGCAGAAAGCCACGATCTTGTCCATCGTCACGGTCTCAGTCATGTTTCCAACCTCCAAAATTCCTCAGATAAACCGCAAAGTCCAGCGAGTATAGCCCAGGAGGCAACGAGGTTGACGAGCCACCGAGACTATATAATGCGGGCATGGAGCAACTCGCAATGATCGGTATCGGCGTGGGGCTGGCTTCCGTTGCGGGGGTGCGTGCATTCCTGCCGCTCGCGCTGGCCGCCGCCTTTTTCGTGTTCGGCGTATTCGTACTTACCGGGATGACAGAGTCACTCATGGGATGGCCCGTGGTCGCTGGCCTGTTCGGGCTCGCGGTTCTCGAAGGCATCCTGGACAAGATAAAGGCCCTCGACCGGGGACTGAACTGGGCGATGGCGCCTGTTCGGGCCGCATCAGGCGCCGTCCTTTTCTCGCTGGCGATGGAAGTGGGGCCGACAGTGGAGGCCGTGCCCTGGCTCGTGGCTGGGGCCTTGATCTCCGGTATCGTCGCCTTGCTGAAGGTGTTCCTTCGACCTCCGGCGAAGATCGAGGCTTCCGGGGTTTCCACGCGGTTCCTTAGCTTCGTCGAGGATTTGGTGGCGCTCGTGGGTGGGATCTTGGGGATCTTGATACCTTTTGTGCCGGTGATTGTGGTTGGGTTCCTGTTATTCTTCTATTTCAGGGTCAGGAAGCGCCGGGGTAGGAAGTACGGGGGTCTTCGCATCCTCGGCGACTGAGACGGGGGTCGCTCCGGCGGCGGTTCGGGGGTGTAATGGAAGAACATGAGATCACGATAGTCAAAGGGGGACAGGAAACCCCGTTCTCGCGGGGTATCCTGGCGCGGACGCTCTCCCAGGCTGGCGCGAGGGTGGATCTGGCGCACCGCATAGCCAACGAGGTGCGGATCGAGCTTCTGGCCGAACGCCGCTACGTTGTCGAGGAGGAAGAGGTTCTCGCGCGGGTAAGGGCCAAGCTCCTGAGGACCGACGCCGTTGTCGTCAGCCGGCTGGACAAGTGGCGCATCCTGCGCGAATCCACGGAGCCCGTCGTGGTCCTCATAGGCGGGGCAACAGGGGTAGGCACTAGCACGCTGGCTGCCGACGTGGCGAGGCGGCTCAACATCCAGAGCGTCATCGGCACGGATTCCATTCGGGAGGTCTTGCGGAAGGCTATCAGTCCCGATCTCCTGCCCATCCTGCACAAGAGCTCGTACGGGGTGAAGCGCGAGGACATCCGGGTTCCCGTGGCGGAGGAGGAGAGGGTACTCTACGGCTACAAGTCCCAGGCTTCGCAGGTCTCCGTGGGGGTCGAGGCCATCGTGGACCGGGGGCTCAAGGAGGGGACGAACCTGATAGTCGAGGGCGTGCATCTGGCGCCCGAGATCATCCTCAACCGCTACAAGGACCACCCGAACGTTTGCTCGATAGTCGTTTACCTATCTGACCCTGACGTACACGTTGACCGTTTCCAGATACGCGCCCTCGGGACTTCGATGCGCCGCCCTGCCGAGGAGTACATCTTCCATTTCAATGAGATACGCCAGATCCACGACCACATCCTGGAGACCGCGCTCGGGACCGGGATACAGGCTGTGGAAAACGTCTCCATAGAGGCGGCCTCCGACGCCGCAGTGGCCTTCGTGGCGAACAGGACCTCGAGCATGGCCGAGAGGGCACGCAAACGGGAACCCTCTCTCTTGCTGGACGCTGGCACGCCAAGGGGCGGGGTGCCGGTGCGCGGGAGTGGAAGCGGCTAGAATAAGCGGTTGTCAGGAGGTAGGTCGGAGATGGATCGCCAGAGGCTGAGAACATTCCTTCTGGGCGGGGCTGTGGGAGCCCTGGCCGGGATACTGCTCGCCCCAAGGAGCGGCAGGGAGCTGCGGGGCTCCATCGCCGACCGCGCCGGAGAGGCCCGCGAGCGCAGCCGCGAATCCTACTTCCAGGCCCAGGAGCGGATGCAAGAGCGCTTCTCCGAGGGATTCGTCGGTACCCGTGAAAACCCCCGCCGCACCACTACCCCTGAAAACGAAGTGTTCGCCGGTCCCGCTGACGCTTCCACCCATCCAGGGCCAGAAACCCCCACGCGCCCGCCGCTGCGGGACGTTTCGTGGGACGCGCAAAGGGCGGACAAACGTGAGCCCGCCGGGGAGCCGCCTGGGGACTCTGGCGAGACCCAGGAGGAATTGCGCCGTCGGGTGCGGGAGACGAGGGCACGTCTCAGGGCGCGGCTGGACGAACCCACCAGCCCGGACGGGGACCGTGGGGAGTAGTATATGGGGATGAAACCCAGATCATTCATGCCATCCGTGGTGGAAGTCTCGCCAGGCGAGGCCGACTCTATTTTCGGGCTGGGCGCGATGGTCTCATACTGGACCGAGGGCGCGTGCTCCGCCGAAGAATGGCTTGAGGAAGTACAGGAGATGTGGGGGCCTGCGGCGTTCACCATGCGGCGTGGAGACGAGACGCTGGGTTACGTTCTGTACGGGCCGCCGGAGCATCTGCCGCACGCGGGCCGGTACCCTGTCGGTCCCCTCAGCGAGGATGGGGCGCTCCTGGCTTACGTGGAGGGCGATGCCCGTACCCGGCGTCACTTGCTGGTGAGGATGCTCAGGGATCTGCGGAGTCGGGGCGTCGAGCGGGTAGAGTCCGTGGGCAGCGACCTCGGCCTTCCCAGGCACGTGCCCACCGCCGTGCTGCTAGAGAGTGGATGGCGGCCCGAGCGCCACGGCTGGCGTGGGGGTTCTCCTTATACGCTGGCGTACACGGAGTTGGGAAGCGCCGTCGAGGTGGGGGAGTTGGCGCGGGGTTTGATCGGTCGGGTCAGGCTTCCGCATCTCAAGAAGTCCCCATCCCCGGCGCCAGGAGCCTTCAACCGGGCGACGCTATCCGGGGAGCCAGACAGCGACTCGTCAAGAGCCGGCCTGGAGGGGTAGGATCACGGTCCTCACCGCCGAGACGCCGGATGGCGTGGCGGCCTGTATCTCCACGATAGTCTGGGGGGATTCGAGGTCTCCCGAGGCGAAGGCTCCTTCCGAACCGGCGGGCGGCGAGAGATCCAGGTCGAACGCGGCCTTCCTGAATTCTCCGGCATCCAGGCTCTCTATGCTTGCCCTGTAATAGCGTGTCTCTGAGAGTGACGTGTTCTCGGAGGAGACCTCGAGCGTCAGGTGTATGTCCGAGAGCACCTTCTCGCCTTCGTTGCGCACGGTGAAGCTCAAATTCTGTGACGGGAGGGGCTCCAACCCCGCCAGCTGGCCCGCATCCAGTTCGAGGTCCAGGGGTGGACCGGAATGCTCGTTCGGGGCTGGGGGGGCGAGGTTCCGTTCAGTGGGCGTCGCGAGGAGGTTGGCGAGCAGCAGGAAAGCGATCGCGGTGAGGGCGAACGCCAGGGCCGTCCCAAGTACCCAGAATGCTATGCCCCTCATCTCACCAGGCCATTCCCCGTGGAGCCCGGACTTCCCACAGGCACATCGTAGATATTATAGAAGTCCGCGAGCAGGGCCTCTGCCCGCACGTCGTATACCCTGTGCCCGGTGAGGATGCCGCGGGCGACGATGGCGACGTGGTCTCCATCGGGGGACCAGGCGAGATCCTCGGGCTCCGTCTTTATGTCCATGTTCTCGTTTTCAGTGATGGCTTCGAGCACGCCCGTTGCGAGGTCGAGCACGTAGAGGTCTTCGGGCGCGTTGGGGTTTCGGCGGCCCAAGACCGCCAGCCGCCCGCCGTCAGGCGAAGCCATGAGGCTCGACGCCACGAATTCTTCGCCGACGCCTGCCACGGGCTCGGGTTCCCCTGATTTCAACGGCAAATGGAACAGGTCGTAGGGCGCGGCGTCCCCGCCTCCGTCCGTCCTGGCCCTGCCGACAACGTAGTAGATGCCGTGTTTCGTCCACTGGGGGGCGCCGAATATCTCCTGGCCCCTGGGAAGATCGCCGATCCGCCGCGAAGTTCCGTCTGACAGGTCGAAGGCGTGGACCTCAAACGACCCGGAGGGAGCCCGCCGTATCGCCATAACGGCCTTGCTTCCGTCCGGGGAGACGCAGAGGCCAGAGATACTGCCTTTCGCCGAGTAAGGGAACGTCCTCGATACCTTTTCGCCGTCTATCACAGCGAGGGTGCTCGCATCCGGCGCTATCCCCAGGGCTACAAGCAGGTTTCCGTTCGGAAGCGGGCCCATCGCCAGGACGTTGGCGGCGACCTTGTCAACGCTCAGGCTCGTAGATCCAGGGCCGGTGCGATAGATGGCGCGCGGCGGCTCCTGCGATGCCGGGGACGTTGAGGTTTTGGAGAGATCCGGGCCTAATATCGCGAGCCCATCCCCCGAAGAGACCCACTCTACTTCGTAGGCGCCGAGATCCCTGGTGGTCAGGCGGTGGATCTCGCTGGTGTCCCGCTGCTTGTCCACCACGTAACCGTCCAGGATGTACGCGAGCCTTTTCCCAGATGGACCCCAGCGCGGGGAGTCCTTGTCGCCAGGTCCGAACGTCAGGGGACGCACCCCAGGTCCGAGGCCAAGGTCTGCGCTGCTCCGCTCTGCCGGTTCCGCCGGTATGATGAGCTCTACGTCGTGCCCGCAGCCTGCCAGAAGGATGGCCGCGGAAGCCAACAATACCAGCGCAACAAACCTCGATACGCGCCAGGGCTCCGGGCGTCGCGTGGGGTCACATCGCATGGCTCGTGGAGCGGGTGGGGGGGAGTTTCGGGAGCGTCACTGTGAACGTCGAGCCTGCGCCGACTTCGCTCTCAACGGCCAGGCTCCCCCCGTGCAGCTCGACGATCTCCTTTGCTATGGCTAGCCCGAGCCCGCTGCCGCCCGTCGCCCTGGAGCGATCCTTGCTCACCCTGTAGAACCGCTCGAAGAGCTGCTCCAGATCTTCCTCGGGGATGCCGAAGCCCGTGTCCCGAATAGCCACGGCCACGGTCGAGTCATCCTCCTCGACCAGGATGTCTACCCGATCACCGGGGTCTGAGTATTTGATGGCGTTGTCCAGCAGGTTGAGGAAGACGTGGTAGAGCTTCGGGGCGTCGCAGACGCACCGGCGTTCTTCGCGGTTGTCGAAGTGGATCTCGATCCCGAACCTTTCGGCCTTGGATTCCAGGGATTCCATGGAGTTTCCTATCACGGTGCTGAGGTCAACTGGCCCGACCTCCAGGGAGTAACGCCACGAGTCCATCTGGGCCAGGGTGAGAAGCTCCTCGATCATGCCGCGTATACGCTGCAATTCCTGATCGGCCAGCTCGAGCGCGCGCTGCTCCAGCGGGTCGAGCCTCTCCCGCGCCCGCTCCAGCAGGCCGACGGCACTCTGGATGGTAGTCAGCGGCGTACGGAGTTCGTGTGAGAAATCCGAGACGAAGGCGGTCTTGGCCCGCTCCAGAGAGCGGTGTTCGGTTATGTCCCTCACCGCCAGGATGGCCCCCGCCCCCTCGCCCCCGCCGTTAGGGGCCATCCTGGCCGCGTAGGCCCAGAATGTCTTCTCCTCCGACTCGAATTCCCTCACTGCGACCCCGGTTTTCGCGGCTTCCGTGAGGCACCACGACACCTCTTCTGGGACCCCGATCTCCTCCATCCTGCGCCCGTAGTCCGTGGTGCGGATGCCGAGCATCCCGGCCGCCGCCGGGTTCACCATCGTCACGCGCCCTTCCGGGTCTGCCGCGACTACAGCTTCGGGGGAGGCTTCCAGCACGGCCTCCAGGCGGCTTTTTTGCTCCTGGATCTCCCCGACGTAGTGCTCTATTTCTTCCGCCATATAGTTGAAGGCGCGGGCCATCTCACCAAGCTCGTCGTTGCTCGTGACGGGCACTTCGGTCTTGTAGTCGCCGGAGGCGAACCTGATGGCAGCGTCCCTGGTCTCGGAGAGGGGGCGCGTGATCTGTCGCGTCAGCAACAAACTCCCGAGTCCGGCCAGCAGCACGCTGGCCAGGATGGCCCCGAGTATCCCGTAACGGAGGTAGGCGAGCGTCTGATCCAGCCCCTCCTGCGGGACCGTGTAGACCATGACTCCCCGTGTCTTCCCATCCGCGTCCACGAGCGGGAACAAGGCAATGTAGCGGGGACCTTTCCTTGGCACAAGCCTGCCCTGGCCGGCCGGAGATCCGGCGGCCCGCTTCACGATCCCACCGTCAAGGCCGAGCCTCCGGTACGCGTTCCCCGGCGCCACGGGTTCACCGAAACCGTCCCTTGCGGAGAGGGGATCTCCGTCAGGCCCAACGAAGAGTACGCCGAGCCCCGTCAGTTCGGATACCGACCTGACCAGCTCCCCGGCGTAAGTATCCGGGGCTGGCAGGGTCTGGTCCTCGGGGTTGCGGAGACCTTCGATGAAATCTCCGGCCCCGGCGTTGGCAGTCCTGGCGCGCTGGGCCAGGAGGTCGCTCTCGGTGTCAACCAGCCGGTCCTGGGCGAAATAGTAGAGGACTAGCCCTATAACCAGGCTGGTGACGGCTGAGATCCCGACCAGGGCAATGAATATCCTGGCCCTGAAGCTCGGCCTTCGAAAGAATTCGTTCTTGCTTTTGCTGTCTACCTCGCGCCTCCGCTGATTCCCCGCGCGCCTCCGCTGCTTCCCCGAATAGTTCCCTCAGGAGGCTCGCGCGGCCCTGTAGCCCACGCTCGGGACCGTCTGAATGATCTCCGGCTTGGATGGGTCACGCTCGATTTTGCCCCGCAGCCGGCTGATGTGGACGTCTATGTAGCGGCTGGCAAGGTAATGCTGCCCCGTGGAGACGGCGTCGGAGATCTGGGTACGGGTGAACGCCTGTCCCGGACGCCGCATGAGCAGTGCCAGTATCTTGAACTCCGTGGGCGTGAGTTCGAGGAGATGGCTTTCCTTGCTGACCGTGTATCCTGTCGGGTCCAACTCCAGCGCGCCGAGCTTGATGACGCCGTCCCGGCCCATCCCTTCCTGGCGCCCGAACCGGCGCAGGATCGCCTTTATGCGGGCAAGTAACTCCTTGGTGTCGAAGGGCTTGGTTATGTAGTCGTCAGCCCCCAGTTCCAGGCCAACCACCTTATCCACGGACTGGCTCTTGGCGGTGAGCATGACCACGGGCACGTCGCTTTGCTCCCGGATCCTCTGCAACACCTCGAACCCACTGGCGCGCGGCAGCATCACGTCGAGGACCACGAGATCCAACCTCTCCTGGCTCACTATCCGGAGCGCCTCAGCCCCTTCCTCAGCCGTGAGAACCTTGTACCCCTCGGATGCCAGCACGATGGACGTAACTTCGAGGAGCGCCGCATCGTCATCCACCAACAGAATGGTCTCGTCCAAAACCCCAGAGTACCCCCGTTGCTCATTCCGCTTACAATTTTCCTATCCTACCTTATACGGGACCGTAATCTACTATTCGTTCATGTTCGCACGGAGAAATGCAAAGAAATAAAAACTTGCAGGTCTCGCGCTTAGATTTTATAATCGACAGGCTTTAGATGTTTCGAGTCGTTTCCGGTAGATGAGAGGAATGAACTGATGGGCAAGAGCATTGGCATAGACCTGGGTACCACCAACAGTTGCGTGGCGGTGCTCGAAGGTGGAGAACCAGCGGTCATCACCAACTCCGAGGGTGAGCGAACGACGCCTTCGGTGGTGGCGTTCGACAGGAAGAGCGGCGAGCGCCTGGTCGGGCAACTGGCAAGACGGCAGGCGGTGACCAACCCTGACCGTACGATCTACTCGATCAAGCGTTTCATGGGCCAGCGTCACGATCAGGTGAAGCAGGAGGCTTCGCGGGTCGGGTACGAGATCAAAGCCGGTTCAGGTGGGGATCTGCGGGTGCAGGTTGCGGACAGGGAGTACTCGCCGCCGGAGATCTCCGCGATGACCCTCCAGAAGCTGAAGCGGGACGCCGAGGAGTATTTGGGCGAAGAGGTAACCGAAGCGGTCATCACCGTCCCAGCCTACTTCGAGGACGCCCAGCGCCAGGCTACCAAGGACGCTGGCAGGATCGCCGGCCTCAACGTGAAGCGGATCATCAACGAGCCAACGGCCGCTGCCCTCGCCTACGGGCTTGACAAGGAGAACGACCAGACCATCCTCGTCTTCGACCTCGGCGGCGGTACTTTCGACGTTTCCATCCTGGAACTCGGAGAGGGAGTATTCGAGGTCAAGGCGACGAGCGGCAACAACCACCTCGGCGGCGACGACTTCGACGCCAAGATCGTGGATTGGATGATCTCCGAGTTCAAGAAGTCCGAGGGCATCGACCTCGGCAAGGACAAGATGGCGACCCAGAGGCTCGTCGAGGCTGCCGAGAAGGCCAAGCGGGAGCTGTCTTCCACGACTAGCACCTCGATCAACCTCCCGTTCATCACAGCCGACGCGAACGGCCCTAAGCACCTTGATCTGACGCTCTCGCGGGCGCAGTTCAACAACCTGACAGCCGACCTTGTGGAGGCGACGGCTGGCCCGATGCGCCAGGCGATGGACGACGCTGGCCTTAAAGCTGGCGACATCGACCAGGTGATTCTTGTCGGGGGTTCGATCCGCATCCCGGCGGTGCAGGAGA
>JACDAR010000264.1 GCA_013695335.1 Rubrobacter sp. | reverse complement strand
CGCGCGACATCGCCGGGGTCATCGGACGGCACCTGGAGCTGCCGGTAACAGCCATCTCTCCTGGAGAGGCAGACGGCCATTTCGGCTGGATCGGCCGCTTCTTCTCGATGGATGTCCTTGCTTCGAGCACCCTGACCAGGGAGCGGATGGGGTGGCAACCCACGCATCCAGCGCTCATCCCTGACCTCGAAGAAGGTCATTACTTCGGCGACTGAAAGGGCATCGGTTTCCGAACATCGCGCCCGCAACGGGAAATCCCGTGAACCGTAGAACGCCGGGGGATTGAATCGAAGAAGGTGGAAAGTGACTACGACCTTATGGTTCAGGCTGCTACGAAAGTCTGTCGAGCCACTCCGAGAGCAGGGTTTGCTCTCCGGGAGTCAGCTCTGTCTCCGCTTCGGACAGGACCGCTTTGAGCGCGACGGCCCGGTTGGCGACCCGGTCCCGGCCATCCTGCCCCGTCGGCCTGCCGGGCTCGTCCGTGGTCACGGAGGCGAGTACCGCTTCGCGGGTCATCCCCGAAAGAGCGGGGTCGAGGTCTTCGGGCGGGGTGCCGATCAGGGTCAAGGTGACGCCGCATCCAGCAGCTTGGATCATCTGTGCGGCACGCTCCACCCCGACGCGTAGACGACCGGCCTCGGCGATGCGTTGCACCAGGTCGCGCAACAACCCGGCGGCCTCGCTGGCGGCAGTGGACTGAGTCTCCGACGTGGGGTACCCGTACATCAGCGTGTACAAGGCAGGATTGGCGAGTCCGAACTCGACGTGGAGATCCCAACCCCGGCGCAGGTCCTCGACCGGGTCTTCCTCCCGCTCCCGCATCGCCTTGTCTAGCAGATATGTCGAGAACCCGTAGCTGGCCACCTCGTCTAGCAGCCCCCACATGTCTCCGAACTTGCGGTAGATCGTGGGCGCCTGCACCCCGGCTGCCTCGGCGACGGCCCGCGTGGTCACCGCCCCTCTACCTCCCTCGACCAACAGTTGGGCGGCGGCCCGCACGATCCTCTCCCTGGTACCCGCTCTCTTGCTCGCCGCTGCTTCGCCCATCTGGGTAACCGTCGTCTCACTCATGAGAGATACGATAACATAATTCAGATATCGGTGGTTACACCGCCGTAGATACGGGCGTGACGCACCTTCAGGGAACCAACGCTCACAGTGATCACGATGTTCACCCGATGGGCACCACGATGCTATCCTCCACATGCCAGACCGCGAGTACTTTCGTCCCTACGAGGGGCGAGTCGCCGGATGATACCCCGACCTGGTGACGGCCGATCAGGTTGTGACCGGAGGCGGCCACAAGCGTGTACCTGCGCTCATTCCCGAGATAGATCACGTCTTCGACGACGGCTTCTACCGTATTCTCCTCGACCTGCGTATGGGCATCGGGCCTCAATATGCGTAACCTCTCTGGTCTGACCACCAATGCTAACGGCCCGTCGTCAGCTGGAGAGGAAACGTTCGTCGGGATCTTGAAACGAAACGCCCTACTGACCAGATACCGCGTTCCGCCATGGTCCTCGAGGCTGCCTTGAAATATGTTGGATTCTCCAATGAAGTCGGCGACGAACAAGGACGCCGGTCGCTCGTAGATCTGCTCTGTCGTGCCTACCTGCTGGACCCTACCTTCGTTGAAAACAACGATGCGATCAGACATAACGAGTGCTTCTTCCTGCTCATGCGTGACATAGACCATGGTGATTCCGAGCTCGTGTTGGATGCGCTTTATCTCGAGCTGCAAGTGTTCGCGCAGCTTCTTGTCCAAAGCGCCCAGCGGCTCGTCAAGCAACACGATCCTCGGACGAAACACTAGTGCTCGGGCCAGAGCGACTCGCTGTTGCTGCCCTCCGGACAACTGACTGGGATATCTATCTCCATGTTCTGCCAAGCCCACCATATCGAGGGCCTCGGCTATGCTTCCTCGTCGCTCTTTCTTGCTAGCTTTACGAATTTTGAGCGGGTAGCCGATATTGTCGGCGGCGGTCATGTGCGGGAAGAGCGCGTAATTCTGGAACACCATGCCGATGTCGCGCTTGTGGGGGGGAGCGGTGACCGGCTTGCCGTCGATGAGCACCTTACCCGACGTCGGCTTCGTGAAGCCGGCCACGATCTGCAGGGTGGTGGTCTTGCCCGAGCCGCTGGGTCCGAGAAAGGTGACGAACTCGCCTTCCCGAACCTCGAGGTCCACCTCATCGACGGCTCGAAGGGCGCCGTAGTGTTTGGATACCTTCTGCAGGGTCAACGACGCGGGGTCGGCGGGTGGATCGTCGGTTTTGTTTGCGATGGTTCGAGGCCGGGGTCCGGCGGTCAATTGGTCTCCTTCCGACATTCTGGCGGTCTAACGCTCGCTTCGGCGCTGGACGAAGGTGGCAAGCGCGAAAAGTATGGTGGTCGCGAACGTTAGCAACGTCGCCACGGCGGCCACCGTGGGATCGACCGCCTCGCTTATCTGGTTCCACATCACCACGGGTAGCGTCTGCAGGAATGGTGAGCTCAAGAATATGGAGACCACCACCTCATCCCACGAAACGATAAACGCAAACAGCGCTCCGGCCAATACCCCGGGTAGGATCAGGGGCAGCGTTACGTAGCGGAAGGTCGTCAGCGGACCGGCGCCGAGGTTCATGGATGCCGCCTCGAGCGTTCGGTCCACCGTGCGGAGGCTTGCTCCCACGTTGACCACAACGTAGGGCAGCGCCAGGACGGTATGCGCTATGATCAAGGCGAGGGGGGAGCCCGCGAGGCGCCAACTCGCGAACACGGCGAACATGCCGATCGCGATGATCACGACCGGCACGATCATGGGCGAGAGCAGCACCGCGTTCGCCACGCTCTGTCCCGGGAATCGGCCTCTGACGAGCCCGAACGCGGCCAGGGTACCCAGAATCGACGCCAGTATGGCCGTGAGCACGGCGATCTGAAAGCTCACCACGGTGGAGAAACTCCAGGTGGGCGACGTCACTATCGTCTCGTACCACCTGAGCGAGAAGCCCGGCGGCGGGAATTGCAACGCCCTGCCGGAGGAGAAGGACACCGGCACGAGCACCAGCGTGGGCGCCACGAGGAAGACGACCATCAACACCCCGAACGCGGACAGCGCCAACCTGTAAATACTCAATCCGTGGTCCTCCCCCCGAAAGCGTCCCCGATATTAACGATGCGACCGGCGATCGCGAGGATCAAGAGGGTGACCAGCAAAAGTATCAGCGCCATGGCGGCGCCCATGCCCCAGTTGAGCAGAGATTGGACCTGCGTCACTATCACCTGGCCCAACATGGCCTGGTCGGGGTTGCCCAGCACCGCCGGGGTCACGTAGGAACCTAGCGAAAGCACGAATACCAGGAGCGAACCCGCGAACACACCGGGCAAGCTGAGCGGCAGGTACACGCGCCGAAAAGCGTCGAGGGGCGACGAGCCCAGGTTGGCGGCGGCCTTGACGAGGTTGGTGTCGATTCCCTTCATGACGGCGTAGATAGGTAGAACCATGAAAGGCATCAGTATGTGTACCATGCCGATCACCGTGCCCAAGAGGTTGCGGACCAGCGACAAGGGTTCGTCTACCAGGCCAAGACCGAGCAAGAGCGAGTTGATCAGGCCGGTATCCTGCAGGATGACGGCCCAGGCGTAAGTCCTGACCAGGATCGACGACCAGAACGGTACCAACACTGCTATGAGCAGTACGCCCGCGGTCCTGCGGCTCGCGTGAGCCATGATGTAAGCGTAAGGATAAGCAAACAACATGCAGATCGCCGTAATCAAGAACGAGATACGCAGGGTGTTGATCAGCACCCTCACGTACACGTCCGTCCCGAAGAACGCTACGTTGTTCTGCAGCCCCACGTCGGGTTCCGTGAAGCTCCTGTTGAGCATCTCGTACAGAGGATAGACAAAGAACACGGCCAGGAATAAGAGGGCCGGGAGGACGAACCAGGCCCATCTGTTGCCGCGCCTGGGGGAGGCTTTTCTTAGCCCAGCAGCCACTGCTCGTACCTCTTCGAAGCCTCCTCCAGGTTGGTGGCCCACCAATTCAGGTCGGGGTTCACGGCTTGCTCGAGGCGGTCCCCGTATACCGGAAGGTACTTCGCCAAGTCTTCGGGGATTCTGTCGGCCGAATCCTTGTTGACTGGCGCGTCGGGGTTGTACTCCGTGTACCTGTAGTTATTCTCGGCGGAGACGGCAAAGTCGATCAGCCTGAACGAGTCGTCGGGTCTGGAAGCTCCCTTGGCGACCCCCAGATAATCGACGACGGCGACGTTCTGGTTCCATTGGGTCCTTATCGGGAGACCTTCCTGCTCCAACAGCCCGGTCCTGCTGTGGTAGATGTCCGCCATAACGACTTCACCATCGCGCAAGAGCTGCTCCCCCTCGGAAGCGCCTTCGAAGAACACGAGGTCATCCCTGATCGTGTCGAGCTTGGCGAGGGCCCGGTCGATATCGAGCGGATAAAGCTCGTCCGGGGCAACCCCGTCGCCCATCAACGCTATCTCGAGCGGGAAGTAGTATTCGACGTACGAGCCCGGAAAGGCGCGCTTTCCAGGAAACCTCTCTACATCGAAGAAGTCTGCCCAGGATTGGGGCTCCTCTTGCAGTTGTTCATTGTTGTAGCCGAGTACCAGAGAGTACTGTAGCGCGCCCACGCCGAATCTCCTTCGAAGGTTCTCCGGAATCCCTTCCGCCTTCACGATCGAGTAATCGACGGGCTCGAAATAAGAGCGAGCCTGCTCTTCGTCTCCTACCAGGATCTGGGTTATGAACAAGACGTTCCACGTGACCTGGCCCGCCTCGACCATGGACCTGAGCTGCGCGTAATCCGTGGGCGCCTGCGTCACCGCCTCGATGCCAGTCTGCTTGGTGAATGGCTTGAGCCAACCCTCTCTCGTCGCCTCCGTACCCGCGCCGCCGGAGGTCGAGAAGACCAGCGGCCGTTGCTGCCCCTGCTGCTGTCCCCCCAGGATGCCGCAACCGGTGGAGCCCAACAAGAAAGCTCCAGCGGCCCCGGCACCGCCCAACCTCAAGAAATCTCGACGATTAATCAATCGGTTGCTGAAAGTGCCTCTGCTATGCTCCATAGTGCTCCCCTTCCGCTTCCATCACCCGGATCTATCCTCAGCGCGGCCCACGGGATCCGCCCACTCGCCGCAACCTCTTGCTCACCCTCGTTTCATCCACGAAATGCGATGATGCAATTCTGATGTCGATGGGTGTATTCATGTAATCGATAACACAGTTCTGTTATCAGAGATTGCATTATCAGTGAATCGATGATAATGTTAGCGGTGTTAGCAAAATCGGCCACGGGGGCCGGTAGAGAGGAGTTGAAGATGAGTGAGGAGAACGGAGTGGAGGAGAACCGGGTGGCCATTGTTACCGGCGGCAGCCGGGGACTCGGCAGGAACATGGTGCAGAACATCGCGGGGCGGGGTACCGACGTGATCTTCACGTACCAGAGCAACAGTGACGCTGCTGACGAGCTGACGGACGAGCTGGAAGGAATGGGCCGCCGCGCCGCCGCCCTGCAACTGGATGTGGGCGACGCCGGAACGTTCGACGCGTTCGCCGAGCAGGTACGGGACGTTTTGAGGGATTGGGGCACCGAACGGTTCCAGTTCCTGGTCAACAACGCGGGCATCGGCGTCTACGCCAGCATCACAGACACCACCGAGGAACAGTTCGACCGGCTTATGAACATCCATATCAAGGGGGCGTTCTTCCTGACCCAGAAGCTGTTGCCGATGATCGCCGACGGCGGGCGCATCGTGAACGTGTCCACCGGCCTGGCGCGCTTCGCCCAACCCGGGTTCGCGGCGTACGCATCGGCCAAGGGCGCGGTGGAAGTGATGACGAGGTACATGGCGCTGGAGCTTGGATCTCGCGGCATCGCCGTCAACACCATCGCGCCTGGGGCCATCGAGACCGACTTCGGGGGCGGCGTGGTTCGCGACAACGCGAATATGAACGAGATGGTCGCCTCAAACACAGCACTGGGACGCGCCGGGCTGCCCGAAGACATCGGCGGGGTGGTGGCGTCTCTCCTCTCGCCCGAGATGGGCTGGGTCAACGCGCAGCGCATCGAGGCGTCTGGCGGACAGCGCCTGTAGGCCCGCACAGCGGTTCGGACAGGCCGGACCTATGTCCGATGGCGGCAGATCCGATGTCCCACTACCGGCCCGCAGCGCCGCTCCGGAGCTATCTGCGAAGCCGCCTTCGGGACGAAACTCGCTAATCAGGAGAAGGAGAACGTCATGAGTAAAGTCGTCTTTATCAGCGGGGCTGGCTGCGGGTTCGGGGCGGTTACGGCCGGGTCCCTGGCGGATGGTGGCAACATCGTCTAGGCGGGCATCCGCGAGAGAGCCGACCGTAACGCGGGCCGAGACGCCGAGGCCCGAGAGTACGCTGCGGAGCACGGCGTGGACCTGCGTACGGTCGAACTCGACGTGTTGTCCCAGGATTCCGTCGACGCCGCCGTCGCAAAGATCATCGGAAATGAAGGCCGTCTCGACGTGATCGTCCACAACGCAGGCCACATGGTCAACGGGCCGACGGAGGCGTTCACACCAGAGGAGATGGCGCGCGTCTACGACACTAACGTGCTCGGCACCCAGCGCCTGAACCGCGCCGCGCTGCCCCACCTGCGAGAACAGGGCCACGGCCTGGTGCTCTGGGTCGGAAGTACGAGCACGAGGGGTGGTACTCCGCCATATCTCGCCCCGTACTTCGCGGCCAAGGCGGCCATGGATGCCCTCGCAGTCAGCTATGCCGCCGAGCTGGCCCGGTTCGGCATCGAGACGAGCATCGTCGTTCCGGGTTCGTTTACCAGCGGAACGGAACACTTCGCCAGCGCCGGCCAGCCAGCCGACGAGAAGACTGCGGCCGAGTACGAGGCGCTGTACGGCGGTCTCCTGGAGTCGGTCGGCCAGAGGCTCGCCGAACTTGCGCCGGAAGACGCCAGCGTCGTCCAGGTCTCGGACGAGATCTTACGCATCGTCTCCCTGCCCGCCGGGACGCGGCCGTTTCGCAGCCACATCGACCCGGCAGATGATGGGTCCGAGGTGGTGTCCGCGGTGGCCGACCGCATCCGCGCCGAGTTCCTCAGCCGCATCGGCCTCGAAGATCTCCTGCATCCGGCTGCCTAGCTCGCCGTTCCATAGAAGCAGTTGCAAGAGGGCCGGGCACGCGTTCTGGCTCTCGCGACGCGCCCAGGCGCGGCTGTCGTGGAATTCCCGACGATGATCTTCAAAGACCCTCCGGCGAAGTCGGCTACCCTGCCATGACCAGTGACCATTTCTCCGTTTCTGCCAGGTCCGGCTGCAGAGATGCGTTGCGCTATCGCTAGTCTGGTTTGGGCCGGAAACCTTCTTTGTGAAATCCCGAGATTCGGTCCTGGAAACTGCCGCAGTATGCGTATACTCCCGTCAGACGGGCTTGAATCCATCGTAGTTTACTCGCAGGGTTGGCGTCCTTAATAGACTACGAAACGGCGTTCGACGAGAAGCTGAGGGCGATCAGACAGGAGAAGCCGGGAGCGGCGGTTCCGTACCGTCCAAGAAAGGGGCTATGGGCGGGTGATGATAAGGGCTTCGTGTCATTGCGGTTCCGTCAATCTGGAGATCGAGGCTCCGCCGACGGAGGTTATCGAGTGTAATTGCTCGCTGTGTCGGCGTTACGGCGTTTTGTGGGCTTACTACGCTCTGGATCAGGTGCGCGTGTTGACCTCCGATCCACCGACCAAAGTCTACGTGTGGAACGGCAGGACCACCGAATTCCAGCACTGCCAGAACTGCGGCTGTGTCACGCATTGGAGCCCCGTGGATCTCGCACGCAACCGGATGGCCGTCAACGCGCGCCTCATGGACCCGGAGACACTGGCCTCCGCCCGTATACGCCACCTCGATGGCGCAGACACAGACGAGTACGTCGACTGACCATCGTCGGTTACGCCAACGATCGAGTGTCACGCTCCCGAAAACAGGCGCGAACGGCTACGGTCGCGGATAGTTTGCTGCGCCCGTAGATAATCCTCCATCAGCCTGGCACTTTCGGAACGGCGCGGGCGGATGGATAATTCATGCCGGTCGAAGAAGGAGCCGACACGATGCGAGAGACTGACGAACGGGGAACCGGCGGGTTGCAGCAGCCGCTACGTCAGGCGACGAAGGCGGATGGCCGGGCTGTGGCTGAGTTGATTGACCTCGCCGGACACGGCATCCCGGGCTACCTGTGGTCCCGGAGCGCGAAGGCGGGGCAGTCCCCGATAGAGGTCGGCGTGGAGCGCGTCTCACGCGAGGATGCCAACTTCTCGTATCGCAACGCGGTGGTCGCCGAGGTGGACGGCAGGGTGGCGGCGATGATGCTCGCGTACCGGCTGCCGGAGCAGGATGACGTGGACCTGGACGAACTGCCGGATCTCCTACGCCCGCTGGTCGAGCTGGAGCTAAAGGTGCCTGGTAGCTTCTACATAAACGCCCTGGCAGCGTACCCCGAATACCGTGGCTTGGGCCTCGGAACCAGGCTCCTCGAAGCCGCCCACACGCTGGCCTCCGAAGCCGGTTGCGAAGAACTCAGCCTCGAAGTCTTCGACCAGAACGAGGGTGCCGTCAGGCTGTACGAGCGCCACGGATACAGGGCCGTCGCCCGCCTGCCTGTAGTACCGCACCCGAGCTACCCGTACGACGGCGACGTGGTGTTGATGGCGCAGAGCGTGTCCCCTTGAACCTCATTAGGAAGAGTTCTTTAGTATATGCGCGTGAGCTTTCGAGCAACAGAATGTGAGTGTTATAGACAGCGCACCACACGAAAAACGTCAAACGGTTAGAATTCTGATCGTGAAAACCCAGCAGAGAGCCCTAATATTAAGATGTAGCCACCCTGAGAAGTTCCCTCTAGGATAGCGACATAGAAACTACTTCAAAAATTGAGATTGCGGTTGGGAAGCAGGGTTTGCCGCCCGGTACAGTGCTACTTTCTGACGCCAGCGTATTGGCCGAGGGAGTTCAAGACGTACTTGCTAGAATCATCCAGCAACAGTTGGGGTACCAAACTCGGGGACGCTTGCGTAAAGAAGCCAAAGAGCTTTCAGCAATGCTATTAGTAGGTGTTGGTGAGGGGAGTGGAGTCCTTGAGTGTATAACTTTACCGAGGCAAAACACTCTTATGCGAAACCCCGCATCAGTGGCTGCATTCGAATTAGTTTCAAGCGTTGAAACCTACAACAGGACAGGAACTTGGCCACTCAACTTGCCGGTCAGCATACGAAATAGGCTAGGGAGAGCTGTGGCACCGGTAGTTAGTGACTCTGATGAATCAGCTACAATAGTTATTTCAGTGCAGGAAAATGGCCTAGCACGTGATTGCTACATTGACGCTTCAGTCGAAGAGGCATTGCAAGAACCAGAAGAATTTTCCATTGCAGAGCAAGTGGAAGTTATAGGTCAGATGTACGAAATTAACCGAGACAGCGAAACATTCAAAATAGACACAGGACAAGGTCGGGTCGATGTCAGGGTGGATCAATACAGCCTCGATACTGTAGACCGCCTTCGTTGGAGGAGAGTTTTCGTATCAGGATTCCCGGTCGATGAGCGTTGCCGTAGTATTGAGAATGTATCTAATCTACGCGCAGCGGAAGAAAATGAAGCGGACGGAATAACATTACCGAGTGAGATGCTCAGTGTAGAGAGAACAGAAGCTCTTGTATCAGCCAAAGCACGAGCTGAAGAGATTCGTGCTTTGCCTGAACGCTGGGATTCATACAATGCTACTATTGCCTCACAATCGACCTTGGATTTTGCTTTGAATTTCTTGCGCAACGCTGCAACCATGTTTGCTGCCTACAAGGACGAACTACCAACTCCTTTCTTGGTTCCGACGTCCAGTGGAGGCGTCCAGTTTGAGTGGGAAATAGAAGGTAGGGAACTCGAGTTGGAGATCCCAAGACCAAATAGTTTTCAATACTTGAGAGTTGCTGGAGATGAGGAAATTGAAGATTCAGCTTCTCGATGGGAAGCAATGCGGTTGATTCGCTGGGTTGCCGGTGGAGAAATAATCTAGTGGACGTACCGTCCACTATAAGTGATGACGAGAAACTGCATAGAAGAGTTCACCCTACGTTCATAAAATCCGATGGCAGCGTATCTTCTCAGGCTTTTACTGATTCCGAAATGTCTGTGGATAGAGCTGATTATCGTTCGTTAGATGAAACAATGGACGGCTGTCCCAATCACGGTTGTGCAGCTGCGCAAACTGAATTTGCGCGAGACCTTGGCCAAGAAGTCGTCTCTGTTCCAGAGTTACTCAGTCCCGCACATGCTCATGTAAACGGTAAGAAAACCAAGTCAATAGCTAGAAAGCTTGCTCGAAACTCCACCCGTGTCAGGTAGACGCGCTAAGAGTTACTTATCTCTTTGAGCCTGCGTAGTCGAGGAAGAGCCTGCCTACGAAGCCTGTGGTGCTGACGCAGATGCCGGAGATGCAGGAGATGCAGACGAGGGACCAGCCTCCGGCGTGGTAGAGGGGCATCGAGAGCCGATGGTAGACTTGAGCCACTTGCAGAGAGGAAGTTGCTATGGTTGAGTTGATGGATCGCATCACTGTTGACCCGGAGCAGTGTGGGGGGCGTCCCTGTATTCGAGGGATGCGGATTCGGGTGAGTGACGTTCTGGATCTTCTGGCGAACGGACTCTCTGTCGAAGAGATCGTCGAGGAGATGCCGGATCTCGAACCCGAAGACGTTCGCGCGAGCCTGCGGTTCGCGAGCCGAAGGTTGGATCACCCCGTCGTCGCTGCTTGATCTTCTGGATAGACGCGCAGCTCTCTCCTTATCTGGCGCGGTGGCTCTCTTCTGAGTTCGGCGTCGAAGCGAAGCCGGTTCGGGAGCTTGGCTTGCGCGATGCTGGAGATCGTGACATTTTTCTGGCTGCCAGGGAAGCGGAGGCTGTGGTGATGACCAAAGACAGAGATTTTGTTCTCCTCTTGGAACAACTTGACGCTCCACCGCAGATACTCTGGATCACGCTCGGCAACACATCGAACGCATATCTCAGGGAGGCGCTGTCCAAGAGTTTCCCAACCGCACGAGAGTTGCTCCAGCGTGGCGAACCGTTGGTTGAGGTCTCGGATAAAAGCTGAAGCTGGGGAGTCCGAAACTACTCGACTATGAACCGTTGCCGGTTCGCGTTATGCAGTCTTTCTGGAGCCTGAGTAGTCGAGGAAGAGCCAGGCGAAGATCAGGACGAGAAAGACCGTGTTCATGCGGTTTTCAGCTTCGGGACGGATGGTGAGGCTGCGCGTCTAGTTGGCGCTCATCCCGCCCTGGGCACCCTTCTCGGCATCGAAGATCTCGAGCGCCAGCCTCTTGCTGACCGCGACGAAGCGCAGACGACGGTTGCCAGTGAATCCCTGACGAACCTGCGACCGGTTCCTTGGATACCGATGTATCCTTGAGACGTTCGCCCACACACGAGCGGTACTCGGCCTGGCTATCCGAGTCGAGGCCGACGATAAACTTCGATAGGGGGGCTCTATGAACCGAAGGAGGAAGACCGCCGAGGAACTTCGCAGCCACCGCTGGTACGGGGTTAGGGATCTCAGATCGTTCGGACACCGCTCGCGCACCAAGCAGATGGGCTACGCAGATGAGGAGTATAGGGACAAGCCAGTCATCGGCATCATTAATACATGGAGCGACATAAACCCGTGCCACACCCATTTTCGTGACAGGGCCGAAGAGGTCAAGCGGGGCGTGTGGCAGGCAGGCGGCTTTCCGGTGGAGATGCCCGCGATGTCCCTCTCCGAACCCTTCCAGAAACCATCTACCATGCTCTACCGCAACCTGCTGGCGATGGAGACGGAGGAGCTGCTCCGTTCTTATCCCATGGACGGGGCGGTGCTTCTCGGCGGCTGCGACAAGACCACGCCGGCGATGCTTATGGGCGCCATCAGCATGGACCTGCCCACTATCTTCGTCCCTGCCGGGCCAATGCTGCGGGGCAACTGGCGGGGACGCACCCTGGGCAGCGGCAGCGACGTCTGGAAGTACTGGGACGAGAAGCGGGCCGGTGAGATCGGGGAGCGGGAGTGGGATGAGATCGAGGACGGCATCGCCCGCTCGCCAGGACACTGCATGACGATGGGAACCGCCTCAACCATGACTGCCGCAACCGAAGCCCTGGGCATGACCCTCACCGGCGCATCCTCGATCCCAGCAGCAGATTCCAACCATTCCCGCATGGCTGCTACGAGCGGACGCCGGATCGTGGAGATGGTGTGGGAGGATCTCAAGCCGTCGGACATCCTGGACGAGCGGGCATACGATGATGCAGTGACGGCTGTACTGGCTCTCGGAGGATCAACCAACGCGGCAATACACCTGATCGCCATGGCCAGGCGCGGCGGCGTCCCGCTCGACCTCGACCGCTTCGACGCCCTCTCCCGAAGTGTCCCGGTACTTGCCAACACAAGGCCGAGCGGCGAATACCTGATGGAGGACTTCTTCTACGCAGGCGGGCTGCGGGGTCTGCTCTCGCGCCTGAAAGATCGCCTGAACCTCGACCGTCCGACCGTTGGTGGCCGCACCTTGGGGGAGGATCTCGAAGGCGCGGACGTATATGACGACGCGGTCATACACCCGGTGGATGACCCGCTCCACGAGGAGGCGGGGCTCGCCATTCTGCGGGGCAATCTGGCCCCGGATGGCTGCGTTATAAAGCACTCGGCTGCGGATCCCGGTCTCCTTCAACATACAGGCCCTGCCGTGGTCTTCGACGGGTACGAGGATCTCGACCGGCGGGTAAACGACCCAGCCCTTGAAGTGGACGAGGGCTCAGTGCTCGTGCTGCGGGGCGCAGGGCCGCTCGGCGCTCCAGGGATGCCTGAGTGGGGATTGCTCCAGATCCCAGAGAAGCTCCTGAAGAAAGGAGTGCGCGATATGGTCAGGATCTCCGACGCCAGGATGAGCGGCACCGCCTACGGCACCTGCGTGCTCCACGTCGCCCCGGAATCGCACGTTGGCGGGACGCTGGCCCTGGTGCGGGATGGAGACCTCATAGAACTGGATGTGCCAGGCCGTCGCCTCGAACTCCACGTCAGCGAGGCGGAGCTGGAGCATCGCAGGAAAGAATGGAGCCCTCCACAGTCCCACTACGGACGAGGTTACGGCGCTATGTACATGGGCCACATCACCCAGGCCAACGAGGGTTGCGACTTCGACTTCCTGGAGGCAGGGCCTCCGGTGAAGGAACCCGAGATCCACTAGTCTCGCGACGCTCATTGCGGTGGTTCTGGTAACGTGACTCCCGCAGCCGCGCGTATAATCCGGGAGTGCGCACAAAATCTCCTCACTCCTGGACCGGACCGATGCGCCATGATGCATATGTGGATAGAGTGTCCTCCTAGATGCCACGCAGGAGAAAACAGGCTTCTTCGAACGCCTCAAGGCTTCCGGACCTCTTCTCCGAAGCCGGTCCCCTGGCTTCCCGCAAGAGCGGCTACTCATACAGGCCCCAGCAGCTAGGCTTCGCCCGGGCCGTGGAGAAGACGCTGAAGGAGCGCGGCATTCTGCTTGCCGACGCCCCGACGGGAACAGGAAAGTCAGCGGCGTACCTCGCCCCGGCGATACTGGACGCCGCCCGTTCAGGCAGGCGCGTGGTGGTGTCTACCGCGACCCTTGCCCTGCAGGCCCAGCTCCTCTCCGAAGACCTCCCGCCCATGCGGGCCGCCGCCGCAGAGTCCATGGGCTACCCTGCGGAAGAGGGGATCTCCTACTGCGTCCTCAAGGGCAGGTCCAATTTCCTGTGTGCGCGGCGCCACGGGGACACCCTGAGGGCTGGCACGATCTTCGATTCAGACCTCATCTCCAACCTCGACCTGTGGGCGGCCGAGACGGAGACCGGCGACAGGGAGGATCTCCCGTTCAGGATGCCTGTAGGGCCGTGGGTCGAGGTGGCCTCTGATGGTGAGGATTGCTCCCCGAAGTTGTGTTCGTTCAGGGATGGCTGCTTCTACTACGCCCACAGGGACAGGGCCGCCGAGGCAGACCTGATAGTGGTCAACCACTCCCTGCTGCTGGCGAACGCTGCATCTGGGGGCGCCATCTTTGACACCAAGAAAGCCCACCTCGTCATCGACGAGGCCCACAGGCTAGAGGAGATAATGGCAGATAGCTTCGGCGCCAGGGTCTCCTACGGCCGCGTCCGTTACGTGATGCGCCAGGCCAAGAAGCGCTGCGATTCAGCGGTCGCAAGCGCCGACAGGGCGGAGATGGCGGCCGAGATCTTCTTCGGGGATCTCGCTGGCGGCGACTCGGTCCTGCACCAGAGCCCACCTCGTTCCTACGACGCCCTCGTCGAAGCCCTGGTCTCGGTGCGTAACACCATAGCCTCCGACCCGCGCGAGGAGGTTAACGCCATGCAGGGCATGGTAGGGCGCCTTAGGAGAGACCTCGTCTCCTTCTACTCCAAACCGGACGACGACTACGCATATGCAGTGGTCCAGGGAAGAAGCCGTCGCGGAGGCGGAAGGAACTACCCTGAACTCAAGAGCTGGCTGGTCGAGACGTCAGAGGTATTCCGCGAGGAAGTCCTACCCCTCTTCGAGGATGGCGGAGTAGTGCTGACCAGCGCCACCCTGGCGACAGGCTCGGGAGAGCGGCGCTCCTTCGGCTACGTCCGCCGCAGGCTCGGCCTCGAAGATGGCAGCGTCAGAGGCAAGGTGGACGAGTTCGCGGGGGATGAAGTCTTCGACTACGAGGAGCGCTGCCTGGTGTACGTGGAGGAGGAGATGGCGGCGCCAAGCCTCGCCTCCCCAGACCGCTTCGCAGCAGCCTGCGCCAGGCGCGCAGGAGAGCTGGTGGCGCTATCCAAGGGCAGGGCTCTCATCCTGCTCTCCACAAACCGGGCGCTAGCCAGCTTCAGGGAGCGTTTCAGGACACCATTCCCTGTCCGCTACCAGGGCGACGACTCGCCTGGGCGGCTGGTCCGGTGGCTGAAGGAGACAGAAGGGGCAGTGCTCGTGGGGACGCGCACCTTCTGGGAGGGCGTTGACGTTCCAGGTTCGTCTGTCAGCCTGGTAGTCATGGACAGGGTGCCTTTCGCCCCGCCGGACGACCCAGTGGCCGCGAAGCTGCGCGAAAAGGCGGGGGAGAGGGCGTTCGGGGAGGTGTTCCTGCCCAAGGCGCAGGTGGCCGTGAGACAGGGCGCGGGGCGGCTTATGCGCAGGTCAACGGACAGGGGTGTTGTGGCGCTCCTTGACCCGAGGGTGGCGAAGAAGAGTTGGGGCAAGGTGGTGCTTGGTAGCCTGCCTCCAGCGGGGAAAACAGGCTCCCTCGCTGAAGTGGAGAGGTTCTTCGCCAACGAATTCCTTATCTAACGGGATCCGCGGGCCGTGGCGGGAGCAGACCCCATACCATGCACCCAGGACGTTGTAGTTTCGGAGAGCCTGCCTGCCGGGGTTGCCTTTGTGCAGTCCGAGGTCCACGTTAAGAGGGGGTGCTGCCGACCGCCCGCGACGGTCTGGTGTTCGATGGCGGCGCACTTCTGGACCATAATGACCGAAGGTTCCTTCGGTCGGAGGGATACTCTGCCAACGGTTCCAACCGGGATATTGACTGTGGCGCAGCCAAGACCGGTTCCAGTCGCGGTTTTGACCCGATATTTTCCGGGTGCGGCACATTTGGTTACTGATACGCCTGTTATCCAGTTTATCCAGTCAAGAGTGTGCGCGAACCCATTCCTCTCCTTCACTGGTGGAGTAGACTAGGAAAATAAGAGAGACGGTAGCGGAGTCGGTACGAGGAGGCGTTGGCATGGATGGAGCGAGGACCGGACGAATTCCGACCCGAGCCTTGACTGCGGTCCTTGGCCTCGTCCTTGTAGCGGTGCTCGGCGTCGGCGCGGTCACCGTCGGGGCTGGCGCCCAGGGCGAACCACCAGAGAGGCTCACCGAGAAAGAGCTGCTCACCCGCGTGAGCGCCGCCCCAGAGAACGCGCCGGACTTCAGCGCGACCCTGACCGCCGGGCAGACGCTCGTGCCGGACGGGCTCATTGGAGCCTCCGAAGGGGGCGACACAGGAGACTCGGGCCCGCGCACGGCCCGTATCTGGCGCAGCGGCCCCGACAGACTACGCGCCGAGCTCCAGGGCGAGAACGGGGACAGGGTCTTCGTCAGGAACGGCGACCGGGTAAGCCTCTATAACGGGGCGTCGAACACGCTCAAGACAGGCGAGAAACCGGAGAGCGCACCAGACAGCGCTGCCGAGGCTGATGGGCTACCTGGGGCGTCACCTGAGAAGATAGATGAGGTGCTCGCGGAGATTGCGCCTTCAAGCAAGCTCACGACAGGGGCGCCGGTCGAGGTCGCGGGTCGCTGGGCTTACCCCCTGACCCTCGAGCCCAAGGACAAGAGCGTGACCCTCGTCGAGAGGGCCGAGACGCTTGTCGACGCGGAGACCTTCGTGCCGCTCAGCTTCGATCTCTACGCAGAGGGTAGGCCAGAGCCTGTAGCCAGCTACCGGGCCAGGGACTTCGAGGTTGGCCCCATCCCTGACGCGCGCTTCGAGTTCGAAACGCCGCCAGGCGCCGTGGTCGAGCGCCTGGAGCCAAATGGAGACAGGGCGGACGAACACCGTGAAGGTGACGGGCCCCGGAGAGTCGCATCGGTAGCGGAGGCGAGCGAGCTGTCTGGGTTCACGGTCGAAGGTTTGCCCGATGCGCCAGGTGGCCGGGGGCTGGAGGAGATCGTGGTGGCTGACGGTGCGGCAGTCCTGACCTACGGGTCTGATTGGGGCGCCGTCAGCCTCACCGAGAAGGCAGGGGGCGGGGAAGAGGTAGGATCCCCCACGAGTCCTGGCCCAGGGGAGCAAGGAGGCGGTATGCAGGTTCCTGTCGTGGATCTTGGCGGTGTCCAGGCGGACGAACTTTCCACGCCCGTTGGGACCGTCCTCACCTGGAGCGATGGCGGCGTATCTTACACGCTCGCCGGGAGCGTGCCTGCGGCCGAACTCAGGGAGGCGGCGCGCGGGCTGCTGGCCCGTTAGCCCTTTAAGACGATGGGGGACCATCGCGGAGCTTCGGTGCTCGAGGTTCGGGGCTTCACCAAGAAGTTCGGGGACTTCGTCGCCGTGGACTCCCTGAACTTCGAGGTGCGCCAGGGGGACGTGTACGGTTTCCTCGGTCCCAACGGAAGCGGCAAGAGCACCACAATCCGGACGATCTTCGGCCTCATAGAGCCAACCGAGGGTGAGATACGCCTCTTCGGGCGTCCAGCAGGCGTACCGGGCGGAGCCTGGGGCCGCGAGGGCGTAGCGGGCTTCGTGGACGCGCCAGGCTTCTACGGCTACCTCTCGGCGCTAGACAACCTCAGGCTCCTCGCCGCCGCAGACCGCCGCAAGGGGAAGCCACAGATACCGAGGGTTCTGGAGACCGTCGGGCTTCTCGGGAGGGAGAGGGACAAGGTCAAGACGTATTCCACGGGGATGAAGCAGCGGCTGGCGATAGCCTCAGCGCTACTCCGAGAGCCCGAGGTCCTCATCCTGGACGAGCCGACGAGCGGGCTCGACCCAGGCGGGATGCGCGACGTTCGGGCGCTCATCCACCGCCTCAACGAGGAGGGACTTACGATCTTCCTCTCCAGCCACCTGCTCGCCGAGGTCGAGCAACTTTGCAACAGGGTGGCCGTAATCGGCAACGGTCGCCTCCTCGCCGAAGGCACTATCGCAGAGGTAGTAGGGGGAGACAACGGCCACCCCGGATACCGGCTCGTGGTGAACGAAGCGAAGGGCGCCATACGAATCCTCGAAGGCAGCCCACACGTCACAGACGCATCAGTCGCTGACGCCGTAGCGCGGGAAGGGGCGGTTGGCGAGGAGATAAGGCTCACGGTAGGCCCAGAGGGGCCTGGACCTGTGGTGCGGGATCTCGTAGGAGGGGGTGTCGAAATCCTGGCGCTGGTGCCAGCGCGGCCTAGCCTCGAAGACCTCTTCCTCGAGCTAACCGAAGAGCGCCCTTGAGGCAAGACGAGGGAGCGAACGATCTCATCCAACGCAGCGTGGGAAGCGGGTCTCCTGCTACCCACGAAGTGCGAACGCATCGAAGCAGACAGTGGGATTCGGCATGATCCGCTGGGAGATCTACAAGCTTTTGCGGCAGCGGCGGACGCTCTTCGGGCTAGGGGCGATGGCGCTCGTGCCGGTCTTGTTCGTGGCGGCGCTGGAGATCACACGCCAGGGGCCGCCCGAAGGCGAGGCCCCTTTCGCCACGCAACTGCTGGAGAACGGGCTGGTCGTTCCGCTGGTCACCCTGGCCTTCGCCACGTTCGTTCTATTGCCTCTGGTCGTGGCGTTCGTCGCGGGGGATGCGGTGGCCGGGGAAGTCTCGGCCGGAACCCTGAAGACGGTCCTCAGCCGGTCCGTGGGCCGTACCGAGTTGTTCTTCTCCAAGGTGGTGGCTGTGGGCATCTACTGCCTGGCCGCCTCGGCGGTCCTCGCTGGCGTCGGCCTCGCCGCCGGCTACCTGGCCGGTGGATTCGCCCCCCTCGCCGGGCCTGGCGGGGCGACCATAGGCGTCGGGCGTGGCATAGGACTCGTGTGGGGCGGCGCTGGCCTGGTCTCGGTACCCCTGATGGCGCTCGCCGCGTTCGCGATCTTCCTGTCAGTCACCACCCACAACTCGGTGGGCTCGGGTGTTGGCGCCGTGGTCCTCGTTCTGCTCCTCAGGCTCGCCTCCGGGCTCGGCCTCGCTGGCCCGCTCGACCCTTACCTGCTCACGAACCAGTTCGAGGCCTGGCTCAACCTGACCCGGGATCCCATAGCCTGGGAACCTATTGCGCGCTCCCTCTGGGTCAGCGTACTCTGGGGTGCTGTCTTCCTCACCGCCGCCTGGGCAGTCTTTACCCGCCGCGACGTACTCTCTTAGTCTTTCGGATGGCCTTCTTCTGTCGAAGAGTTGCTCCAGCGTGGTGAACCGTTGGTCGAGATCTCGGATAAAAAATGTAGCCGGAGGAGTCCGAAACTACTCGACCGCGACCGTTGCTGGTTCGCGTTATACAGGCTTCCGGGAGCCACCGTAGTCGAGGAAAAGCCAGGCTACGAAACCGGAGGTGCTGACGCAGACGCCTGAGATGCAGACCAGGGGCCAGCCTCCGGCGTGGTAGAGGGCTGAACCCACCGCGCCGCCAGCGGCTCCACAGGCGAAGATCAGGACTAGAAAGACGGTGTTCATGCGGCTTCCGGCCTCGGGACGGATGGTGAGGATGCGCGTCTGGTTGGCGCTCATCCCACCCTGGACGCCGATACCGAGCAGCACGACGCCGACGATCACGGCGGCGAGCAGCGTCTGGCCGACGAAGAATGCTACCGCCGAGCCGATGGTGATGAGCAGGCAGATCCCGAGCGTGGCGACGGGGCCGCGTCGGTCTATGAACCCTCCGACGAAAGGCGCGGTCATGGCGCTGACGAGGCCGAGCAGGCCGAACAGACCGGCCGTGCCCGTGGAGAAACCGTAGGGGCTCTCGGTGAGCATGAAGACAATAGTGGTCCAGAACATGTTGAATGTGGCGAAGATCGAACCCTGCAACAGGCACGCTTTGCGGAGTGTCGGCTCCTCGGCGAGTAGCGTTGGTAGGGATCTCAGGAGGCCAGTGTACGTCTCGCCTTCCTTGCTCTTCTCTTTCGGGAGGGCGGATATGGTGATCGCCCCGATAATTGCCGAAAGAACAGCGGCGACCACGTAGGAGGCTCGCCATCCGAAGGCGTCGCCGACCTGACCGTACAGGCTTCGGGAGGCGAACAGGCCGCACGTCAGCATCGCCCCGATGATCGCCAGCACCCGTCCGCGATGCTCGTTGCCAGCTATCTGTGAAGCCAGTGGGATCAGGATCTGGGGCAATATCGTGAGCGAGCTGACGAAGAGCGTAGCCACCATCAGCACGCCGAGGGTCGGGGCCAATGCTGCGCCAGCGAGGGAAAGGAGCAGGCCGGTCAGAACGAAAACGAGGAGTCCCCTGCGGCGCAGAACGTCGCCGAGCGGTACGATCAGGAGTATCCCGAGCGCGTAGCCGATCTGTCCGATGGTCGGCAGGAAACCGACCTGCGAGGGGCTCACCTTCAGGCTCTCAGCCACTAGCGGCAGGAGCGGCTGGGTGAGATACAGGTTGGAGACCGTGATCCCAGCACACAGCGAGATCACACCGACAATCAGCGGGCTTGCGCCTGCCTCCCCGGCGGAACCTCCCGGCCCTTGCATGTCGGCTGATGCTGGGTTCGTCATCGAAACACTACCTTACACCCGGATATGAGAACGTGTGCCGCGTGGGTACGAAAATGAGGCCCGACCACGCATTGTGCGTGACCGGGCCTCCACAGGAGTTCGTTTTGGTTACAGGGGCTGGGCGGTTGGGCGGAGGACTATCTCGTTGGTGTCCACGTCCTTCGGCTGCTCGATGGCGTAGGCGATGGCGCGGGCGACGGCGTCGGCGTCTATCGCCATGTCTTCGAGTGCGCTGGTGCCTTCGGCGGTCTCCTCATGAGTGATGTGGGTCGTGAGCTCGCTCTGGACCGCGCCGGGCGAGATGGTGGTGGTCCGAATTTCCTCCCCGACCTCCTGCCTGAGACCCTCGGAGATGGCCCAGACGGCGTACTTGGTCCCAGAGTACACAGCGGAGTTGGGGAACACGACGTGCCCTGCAACGGACGAGAGGTTGATGAACTGCCCGCTGTGCTGCTCCTGCATCCTTGGGAGCGCGGCGGCGATACCGTACAGGACGCCCTTGATGTTCACGTCTACCATCCGCTCCCACTCGTCGATCTTGAGCGCTTCGAGCGGCGAGAGCGGCATCAGGCCGGCGTTGTTCACCAGCACGTCTATCCTGCCAAACTCATCGACCGCCCCGGCGACCAGGTTCTCCACCTGATCCTTATTCGTCACGTCCGTGACCCTGTAGGAAGCCGTGCCACCGTCTTCCTTTATCTCGGAGACGATCCTCTCCAGGTTCTCCTCGCGCCGCGCGCCGAGCATGACCTTCGCCCCGCGCTCCGCCAGCAGCTTCGCCGTGGCCTCCCCAAGGCCGCTGCTTCCACCAGTTACTACGACTACTTTGCCGTCTATTCCATCCATCTTTTAAAACCCTTCCATTACGAAACGTACAACTGCACTTCCAAAATCCGCCGCCGGAACTCGAAAGCGTTCCGACAACAACTGTCAGACTACCCGACCCCGGAGACGGTAAAACGTATGAATGGGTGGCTGGTGCGAACGGATTCACCAGCAGCGGCGCGTTGCTCTCGCGATCCTGGCCCCGCACCTCTGCGCCGGTGGACCGTGGATAGATACCTGAACCGCTTGCCAGCGTTCCCTAGTTTTCTCAAAGTATGGTGTCGTATAGACGATGATCCCGAACCAGACAAGACTATCCGTCAACAAGACGAGCTCTCCAAAGAGGAGCTGGACAGTCTGCTCGATGCGCCAGGGATGACGGAGGTCTGAGAGTAGTGCGATACTGTGAGAGTACTGCTCTCATAGCGAGGTACTGAGATGGCACAACCTGACGTAGACAACGAGGCGATGAAGCGGGTGTTGAAAGAGGCACTGACCGAGACTCTGCACGAGCAGCGGGATCTATTGCACGAGGTATTTACTGAAGTGTTGGAAGACTTCGCGCTCTCCGAGGCTATCCGGGAAGGCCAGCAGACCGGGCGCGCGAACCGCGATGAGGTCTTCGATGTCCTGGAGGGTAGAGCGTAAAGATTGCGTTCCGGCGCAGTTTCACGCGGGATCTCAAGAAGATCCGGGACGAGTCGTTGCTGCGTCGCGTGAAGGAAGCGATACAGCAAGTCGAGGCAGCGGAGACTTTGCGCGAGTTGCCGAACCTGACGAAGTTGAGCGGAGCCAGCGGTTTCTATCGCATTCGCATTGGAGATTACCGAATCGGCATCGCCGTCGAGAACGATGAAGTGGAGTTCGTTCGGTGTCTGCATCGTCGAGACATCTATCGGCACTTTCCCTGACGAGATCGTCAGGCAAGGATCACTCAAGGTGCGGGAAAGAGGATGGTATGGCTGAGGTGGCGGATCGCATCACGGCGGACCCCGGAGCAATGCAGTGAACGCCCCTGTATCCGCGGCATGCGCATTCGGGTGAGCGATGTTCTAGATTTCCTGGCTGACGGCTTCTCTCCCGAGGAAATTGTCGAAGAGATGCCGGATCTCGAACGAGCAGACATCTACGCGAGCTTGCGGTTCGCAAGCCGCAGGCTAGATCGTCCTACCTCGCCTGTTTGATCCCCGGTCTTCCACATGGTATACATCGTATACATACATCGGAGGTGTTGTGGAGAGGATGCAGATCTACCTGACCGAAGGGGAGCGAAAGGCGCTGGCGGCCATAGCCGGGCGCACGGGACGGACCCAGAGCGAGTTGATCCGCGAGGCGGTGGACGGCTTCATCGACAGGTACCAGGAGGGTAATCGGCTGGATCTCCTCCGCAGCGCGCGGGGCATGTGGAAAGACCGCGACGACCTGCCCGACTTCGAGGCGCTGCGCCGGGAGTTCGACGAGCGCCACGAAGCCGCTGTGGAGCGGTAGCGCTTGGCCGGGCGGCTGCTAATAGACACAGATGTGCTGATCGAGTACCTGAGGGGCAGGAGCGAAGCCGTGGAGTATCTGGAGGGCCTGACTTCGGACCTGTACATATCAGTGATCTCGGTCGCCGAGTTATTCGCCGGCGTCAAGGGCGACGAAGAGGA
>JACDAR010000257.1 GCA_013695335.1 Rubrobacter sp. | reverse complement strand
GCCCACTGCCTCGGAGAACTGCTCAACCATCAGGTTATGAAACTCGACGCCGCAGTCGGCCCCGAGGTCGAAGAGGAACTGGAGAAGTGGGATGGTCGGGGTGTCGTGCTCCTGGAGAACTCCCGTTTCTACGCCGGGGAGACGAAGAACGATCCCGATTTCGCACAGCAACTCGCCTCGCTCGCCGATCTCTACGTGAACGACGCTTTCGGGGCGGCCCACAGGGCGCACGCGACGACGGTTGGGGTGGCCGAGTTGCTTCCCGCAGCCGCTGGCCTGCTTCTGGAAGAGGAGATAGATTACCTGGATACCGTGCTGCGCGAACCGGAGCGTCCGTTCGTGGCCATTCTCGGTGGCGCGAAGGTCTCGGACAAGCTCGGGGTGATAGAGAGCTTGCTCGGGAAGGCGGATCGGCTCCTGATCGGGGGCGCCATGTGCTTCACGTTCTTCAAGGCGAAGGGCTACGAAGTCGGCGACTCTCTCGTCGAGGACGATTATCTGGAGGAAGCGAAACGCCTAATGCAAGAGGCAGGCGACAGGCTGGTCCTACCCGTAGACGTGGTGGTCGCTGACCGGATGGAGGAAGGCGCGGCGAGCAGGGCCGTTGAGGTGAATCGCATACCGTCTGGCATGATGGGCCTCGACGTGAGCCTCGGCACCGTCGGCCTGTTCCGGGGCTACATAGACGACGCCAAGACCATCTTCTGGAACGGCCCGATGGGCGTGTTCGAGATAGACGCCTTCGCCGGTGGAACAGAGGGCGTCGCGAAGGCTGTAGCCGCAAGCGAGGCAACGAGCGTCATCGGCGGTGGGGATTCTGTCGCGGCGGTCAGGAAACTCGGCCTCGAAGACGAGATGAGCTTCATCTCCACCGGCGGCGGCGCGTCGCTCGAGTACATAGAGGGCAAGGAACTGCCTGGCGTGGCGGTCCTGCCGGACAGGGAGGATTAAAAGTATGGCGCGGAAGCCGATGATGGCGGCGAACTGGAAGATGAACAAGACGGTGCGCGAGGCGCGGGAATACACGGCAGCGCTTCTACCGCGCGTCGCCGATGCCGAAGGGGTGGATGTGGCGGTCTTCACGCCGTTCACCAGCCTCTCCGAGGTAGCCAGGATGGTCGAGGACTCATCGGTTATCGTAGGGGCGCAGAACTTCTACTTCGAGGATTCCGGGGCTTTCACCGGAGAGGTATCAGCGTCCATGCTCCAGGATATTGGGGCGAAGGCCGTGATCGTAGGCCACTCCGAGCGCCGCGAGGTCTTCGGGGAGGACGACGAAATGGTAGCCCGCAAAGCCGCAAGGGCTGTGGAGGCCGGACTACTGCCCGTAGTGTGTATCGGCGAGACGAAAGAAGAGCGGGACTCAGGCGGCATGTGGGACAAAGTCTCAGGGCAGGTCCGCAGGGTCATGCAAGAGATGGATGATGGCGTGGACGGGGAGAAGGTAGTCTTCGCCTACGAGCCGATATGGGCTATTGGCACGGGAGACACCGCCTCGCCAGAGGATGCCCAGGATGCCATAGGCAAGATCCGGGGTCTGCTCGCTGAGGTCAGGGATCAGGATTTCGCTGACGCGGTTCGCATCCTGTACGGCGGTTCCATGAAGCCAGATAACGTGGCGGACATCATGGCCCAGGAAGACGTGGACGGCGGACTCGTCGGCGGGGCCAGCCTGGAAGTCGAGTCGTTCGAGAAGTTGATCTCAGCCGCTGCGGAAGATGATTCTTGATGGAGTGTCCCGAAACGGTGTGATAAATTAACCGGTATGGTTTACGTACTGGCATTCTTGCACACGATATTCTGCGTCGCCCTGGTCGGCATGATCCTGCTTCATTCCGGCAAGGGCGGGGGACTATCCTCCTCGCTCGGCGGTGGGATGGGAGGCGCCTTCTCCGGCACCACGGTCATGGAGAAGAACCTGACCAGGCTCACCATCATCGTGGTCGGCCTCTTCGCCCTGACGAGCATGCTGCTCGTGTTCTTCGGGTAGAAGGTCTCAGGTTACAGGCATCAGGTAATGACGAGGCGAGCGTCTGCCAAATCCTGATAGCTGAAACCTAAAGCCTGAAACCTACAAAAAGAAGGACCCGCCCGGGGAGGATGGGGAGAACGGGCGAGTCCTGTACCGAATTATACACCCGTATCCGTATTCCAAAGGGTGTGATCCGTCACATCTCCTTCCCGCGTGTGGCGCGGGGAACTTCCGGCCCGGACTGCGGTTTTTGGAAAGCGTGGTTCTTGGCTTGAGTACGGCCTTGACGATGAGCCCCGTGATGATTTAGCATCCTGGTCTGGCGCGAACTCGCATCGAGAGCGGTGGAGGGAACTGGCCCCGAGAAACCGCGGCAACCAGCGGAGAATTTTTCCGCAAGGTGCCAATTCCAGCAGGCGGTCATTTCCGGCCTGGGAGATGTTGAGAGAGGTGGGCAGCCTCTTCTGCGGGCGGGTTGCGCGGCTGGGCGGATGTCACGGTGAATTCCGGTATATCCGCCGAGAGACGTAAAACCCGGCGAGATAGAGGGAGGCTGTATTACTACTGAGTATGACACTAGACCCAGGGGCCGAGGCCAGGCACGCCCCGGCCCCTGAAACATCGGGCAAACTCCACCACCGCATAGGCCCGTTCGAGCCGGAACTCGGCGGCTATCTGCCTGAAGTCACCCTCGCCTACGAAACGTGGGGTGAGTTGAACTCCGCCAGGGACAACGCCGTTCTGATAGTCCACGCCTTGACGGGCGATTCACACGCGGCGGGAGATCCATCTGCTGGTTACAAGCGCGGCGGATGGTGGAACCCCGTGATCGGGCCTGGGCGCATGATAGATACCGAAGAAAATTTCGTGATCTGCTCCAACGTCCTCGGCGGCTGCTCCGGCAGCACCGGCCCAGCCTCCAAGAACCCGCAGACCGGAAGGCCATATGGGATGAGCTTCCCACTCATCACCATCAGGGACATGGTGCGGGCGCAGAAACGACTGCTCGACGACCTTGGCGTGAAGAGACTGAGCCTCGTCATCGGGGGTTCCATCGGCGGGCAGCAGACGCTTGAGTGGGCCGTCGAGTTCCCCGATTTCGTGGATCGGGCAGCCCCAGTCGCCGCCACGGGCGCGCTTGGGCCGCAGGGGATCTCGATGAGTGAGATCGGGCGCCGCGCCATCATGGCCGACCCCCACTGGCAGGAAGGCGAATACTACGGAACGGGCCGAACCCCTGACGATGGGCTTGCCATCGCCCGCATGGCCGGCATGGTCACCTACCAGAGCGCAGCCGGACAGTGGGAGCGTTTCGGCCGACGGCCCGCGCGGCGGCCCGCTCTGCACAGGGAGCTTGGGGGCCGCTTCGAGGTCGAGAGCTACCTGCACTACCAGGGCAGGGAACTGGCCGGGCGCTTCGATGCCAACTCGTACCTGTACCTCTCACGGGCCATGGACATCTACGACGTGGCAGCAGGCTACGATTCACCGGAGGAGGCATACTCCCGCATCCAGGCTGACACCCTCTTCACCGGCATCTCAAGCGACTGGCTGTTCCCCGCCGCGGAAGTTCGGGAGACGGCAGAAGAGGCGAGAATTGCCGGGTCGAACGCGAGGTACGTGGAGATAGAATCGAATAACGGGCACGACGCTTTTCTCAAGGACTGGGCAGAACTAAGGGAGGCTGTGGGTCCTTTCCTCGAAGACGGAGACAACGGCTGACCGCTGAAGGCTGATCGCTGACAGCTAAAAAGGAGAAAACGAATGACCGACACCGCAGACCAGAAGCAGCAGGAGCGCGAGTACGGGTTCGACACCCTGGCGCTGCACGCCGGGCAGGAGGTGGACTCGGCGACCACGGCGCGCGCCGTCCCGATCTATCAGTCCACATCCTACGTGTTCAACGACACCGACCACGCCGCCAACCTCTTCTCGCTGAGCGAGTTCGGCAATATCTACACCCGCATCATGAACCCGACTACCGACGTTTTCGAGAAGCGGGTCGCCGCGCTCGAAGGCGGGGTCGGGGCGCTCGGGGTGGCGTCCGGGCAGGCGGCCGAGACGCTGGCGATCCTCAATATCGCCGGGGCGGGGGATGAGATCGTCTCTTCAGCGGGCCTGTACGGCGGTACGTACAACCTCTTCCACTACACGCTGCCCAAGATCGGGATCGACATTAAGTTCGTGGACGACACCGACCCGGAGGCTTTCCGCGCGGCGATCACGGACAAGACCAAAGCCCTCTACGCCGAGACCGTCGGCAACCCTTCGCTGAACACCCTGGACATCGAGGCGGTCGCCAACATAGCGCACGAAGCCGGTATCCCGCTCATCGTGGACAACACGCTGCCTTCTCCGTACCTGATCAACCCGATCAAGCACGGGGCTGATGTCGTGGTTCATTCCGCTACCAAGTTCATAGGCGGGCACGGGACGAGCATCGGTGGCGTGATCGTGGACGGCGGCAAGTTCCCGTGGGACAACGGCAAGTTCCCCGAGTTCACCGAGCCCGACCCTTCGTACCACGGGCTGGAGATCTACCCGACCCTCGGAGAGCTTTCCTACATCCTGAAGGCCCGCGTGCAGATGCTTCGGGACTATGGCCCGGCCCTCTCCCCGTTCAACAGCTTCCTGTTCCTGCAAGGGCTGGAGACGCTGCACCTGCGGATGGAGCGTCATTCCCAGAACGCGATGGCCGTCGCCGAGTTCCTGCAAGGGCACGACCGGGTCAACTGGGTGAACTATCCTGGACTCCCTGATCATCCGTCGCGCGAGCTGGCCGCCAAGTATCACAGGAAAGGACTCTATGGGGCCATCCTTGGCTTCGGCATCGACGGTGGTCTTGAGGCTGGCAAGCGGTTCATAGACCGGCTGGAGCTGCACAGCTTGCTTGCGAACGTGGGCGACGCGAAGAGCCTGGTCATTCACCCGGCATCCACGACGCACTCGCAGCTTTCAGCGGACGAGCAGAAGGCGACGGGCGTTACGGACGACTACGTTCGCCTGAGCGTCGGGCTGGAGTCCATAGACGATATTCTTTATGACCTGGATCAAGCACTGGGCGGAGCGTGAAGCTGGAGTGAACGGTAGACCCCTCGTAATAAAGTTCGGGGGCACCTCGGTCGGTGGCGGCGCGCAGTTCATTCGCGCCGCCACCATGGCCGCGGATGCCGCCCGTGAAAGGCCACTGACCGTAGTCGTCTCGGCGATGAGCGGTACCACAGACACCCTGCTCGGCTTCGCCCGCAATACGTTCGGCATCCTCGATACTGGAAACTCAGCAAACGGAGAGGGCGGCGACGCTGTCGCTGAATTGCGCCGTTCTCTAGCGGAACGCCACCTGAAAGCCGCCAGCGAGGCAGTATCAGAGGAATATCTGCCCGAGGTCGAGGAGCGATTGGACGAAGTGCTTGACCGGCTCGTCGAGGCAATCGAGGCTCCAGCCGTGAACCCGGCTGCCAGGAAAGCAAGGATCGCGGTCTTCGGGGAGCGTCTCTCCTCGGTAATTCTGGCTGGCGCGATCCGCAGCCGTGGAACCCCCGCGGCCGTCGTGGCCGAAGACCCGATAGCCACCGGCCCCGAGTTCTCCGCCTCCGATGTGAAACCTGAACAGACTCGCGAGCGGTGCGAGAGGTACGTTGCCCCGATGCTCGACGATGGGATCGTGGCCGTCGTCCCAGGGTACGTCGGGCGCTCGCCGGAGGGATTGCCGACGACGCTCGGGCGCGGAGGCTCGGATCTCTCGGCGACGGTGCTCGGGCGGGCTCTGGATTCTGATGAGGTCTGGATCATGTCGGACGTGGACGGAGTTCTCGACGCCGACCCGCGCCTGGTCCCAGACGCGGCGTTGTTGCCCCAGCTCTCGTACCGCGAGGCTGGCGACTTCGCCTCTCTGGGGGCGAAAGTCCTCCACCCCAAGACCATGGAACCAGCCTCTGAGACGGGGATCGAGGTCCACGTCAGGAACACGTTTGCCCCGGATCGTCCAGGAACCCGCGTCGCTGATATCGAGGAGGGACCTGGCGTGCGCTGCGTGGCGTTGCGCCGGAACTTCGCCGTGGAGCTTCCCTGCGTCTCCCGGCGGCATCG
>JACDAR010000245.1 GCA_013695335.1 Rubrobacter sp. | reverse complement strand
CTGGACATCCGCGAATGGTCGGAGGAGGACGCGGAGGCTTCGCTGCGCGAGTATCGGCGGGAAAGCGCGGAAGGATCGGCGCGGCTGGCCCACAAACCGCTGCTCGATACGCTGCTGCACGTCGCGTTCGCGGAGGCCGCGCGACAGAAGGTTCCTGTCCAGTTCCACGTCGGCTACGGTGACGCGGACACCGATCTCCTTCTCGGCAATCCGCTGCTCCTCCGCGCCGTGCTCCAACGGCCAGAGTATCGTGGGATGCCAGTGGTACTCTTGCACGAGTGCTATCCGTATACCCGCGAGGGTGGATATCTGGCTGCTGTGTACGAGAACGCGTACCTGGATCTCTCGTACGGCATTCCCCTTCTCGGTTACGGGGAGATGCTCTCTTTCACGCGCGCTGCGCTCGGCGTCGCCCCGGCATCCAAGCTCGTGTACAGCTCCGATGGTATAGGCGTGCCTGAGCTTCACTGGATGGGCGCGCTGGACGGTAGGCGTGTGATCGGGCAGGCGCTTGGCGAGCTGGTCGAATCCGGGGAACTGACCCTCCCGGAAGCCGAAACGGCTGGCGAGGATGTATTGCGCGGAAACGCGATCCGACTGTACGGGCTATCCTCTCCCTAGACGCGGGATAGGGAGGCGGGCAGGGATGTTGCGTGAGAGGCTGGCGCGAAATCGGGGTGGTGAGGAAGGATTCTCGTGGCGGGGCGTGGAGGTCTCCCGCATCGAAGGTTTCTCGGATGCAGTCTTCGCCTTCGCGGTCACGCTTCTGGTGGTGTCGCTGGAGGTGCCAAGGACTTTCGACGAGTTGCTCTCCACGTTGCGCGGGGTTGTGGCCTTCGCCCTCTGCTTCGCCCTGCTTTACTCCGTGTGGCACGAGCACTACAAGTTCTCCCGGCGGTACGGCCTGTGGGATGACGCGGTCGCCGCGCGCCTAAATGCGGCGCTTCTATTCATAGTGTTGCTCTACGTCTATCCGCTGAAGTTCCTGTTCACCTATCTCTCTGACGTCTTGCTAGGTTTCAGCACTACGGTGCGGTTGCCTTCCGGCGCGGTGGTCGAGACTATCAGGAATGATCAGATACCGCTTCTGATGGTGATCTACGGCGCGGGTTTCATCGCGCTCCAGACAGTGTTCGTCCTTCTCTACCTGCGGGCATATTCCATGCGCGAAACGCTCCAACTGAACGCGTAAGAGAGGTCGGTGACACGCGAGGAGATCCAGGGTTTCCTGTTGATGGTGGCCGTTGGGATCATCTCCATCTCCCTGGCCCTCATCGGCGGACCAGACGGCTCATCGTGGGCGGGGCTGGCCTACCTACTGATCTTCCCCCTCCAGACAGCCAACGGCTACCTGATGAACGCGCGCAGGAAGAAACTCATGACGCCGGAAGCGGAAACCGAATCCGAGAATACGGAAGACGGATAGAGCCCACCTCTCCACTGGCGCCGGGGAAGAAAGGACGTGGGATCTCCGCCCGCTTATGCTGCGGTTCGAAGGGTTCGGGCTGGTGCTGTTGGCTGGATCTCCCACAACGGCGCCCGAAACTCGAATGCGCCTTCCGAGAACCGCCGCTTCGACCCTGGAAATACTTTGTCTATCAGGCCGAGCATACGATGGTTCTCCGGTAGTACCGTTCCAACGAAGGTCTGGACGCCGCGGAGCCTGGCCCCGTCGGCAAGCTCCCGAAGCAGCATCTTCCCTATCCCCTTCGACTGCCAGCCGTCTTCCACGATGATCGCCATCTCAGCGTCGCCCTGTCCCAGCCACGCGTACATGGCGTGGCCCACTACCTCAAGGTCCGCCACGGCGAGAAGGAATTGGTTTAGCCCCTGATCCAACATCAGATCCAGTATCCGATCAGGCACCCTCGGATAAGGGATATGGAACCTCCGTCTGATGGTCTCGGCAGAGGAGCGGGAGAACATCCGGCGCAACGCCTCCCGGTCGGAGGGTGATGCGCCACGGACAGAGACCAGCGTACCCTGTCCATGGGCCAGCGCTACCCCGCTGGCGATGTCCGTGTCGCAGACGCCGTTGCCTGGGGTCGAGTCCGGGGCATCGGCATCCGAGTTTACGGTGAAGATCGTGGAAGCGTGGGCGGGTAGCGTAGCATCCAGGCCCGCAACCAGCATCGCCGCCGCCAGGAAGCCAGCGGCCAGTATCCTCTTCGCCATCGTCGTCTCGTTCATCTTCTACTGCTCCTTTCAGCCGCTCCCCACTGTGTGGGCGGCTTCGCTTTGTCTGTATGCAGAACTCTAGAAGGAGCAAAGAGGCGCGCCATCGTCAGGGGTACCTATTCGGGGTACCTATTTCTCTGAGTTGGGGGTGGATCCGAGTAGGTACACCTACCTAGTCGGGGCAGATGAGGCTAGGTACCCTTACCTGATTTGTGGAGATTCCTGGTTCGTCAGGTCTGCGCTTGCCTGGCGTGTACGCAGTACGAGATAGACAGGTAAGCAATTGGGCAGCCCGCAGGTTCGAAACAAATCCCCAGTCTGGATTTCCTGAAACGTGAGGCCCGAAACTATCTGTCAACCCCGGATAGGGTGCGGATCTATGTTCGCGCAGTTTTTAGAACTGCGGCGCCGGGCTCTCCCAACGCGCCAGGGCGACGGCCCGGCAGGGTGTAGAAAAGCGCGCCATCGTGACTCTGCACGAGGAGGTGTCCGCGGTCGGCGAGGCGAGAGAGGATCTCCTCCGCCTCATCGACCGTCAGCGAGGTTTCGAGCGCCGCTTCGACGGGAGTGATGCCGCCGCCTGAGGTGGCTATCGTGAGGAGCAGTTGCTTCTCCAGGCCGAGTTTTTGTTGCGGGCTTCTCGGATGCCACCGGCGAAGTTGCCAGATGCCTCGTGCGAAGAGAGCGGCGGTAGGAATCCAGGGCATGAATAATTCTGGAAAGTTCGCGCCGTATAGTGCCATGTTACCGAAGATCGCCGTTGCTGGTACGCCAAGGATCAGACCTACCGTCGTCGAGAAATATGGGTTGTGTATGACATCATGCCAGAGGCCAGTGGTTTCTCGGATCTCTCGCGCCAAGTGTCGGTGCTCCCGGCGCCCCGTATGATCCAGGTAGCCCGCGTTTGTGTTCCGCGCCCTGTCCCGTTATGTTACCCGAAATTCAATTGTGGCGGGTCGGGTTAAGGGGAGGACGTATGGCGTTTTCGGGAGAGGTTGCGTGGGTGACGGGGAGCAGCACTGGCATCGGTCGCGCTGTGGCCGAGGGGCTTGCGAGGGAGGGCTGCCGGGTGGCGGTCCACTACAACAGCAGCGAGGACGAGGCGCGTGAGGTGGTAGGCAGGATCGAAGCCTCCGGCGGCGAGGCGACGCTCGTTGGGGGCGACGTGGCTGACGCTGGCGAGGTTCAGCGTATGGTGAGGGAAGTCGTTGACCGTTTCGGGCAGATAGATATTCTCGTCAACAACGCGGGCTCCCTGCTGGAGCGCCGTACCCTTGGGGACATGACCGAGAATCTCTGGGATCGGGTGATGGCCGTGAACCTCAAATCCGTCTACCTCTGCTCGCAGGCGGTGCTGCCGACCATGAAGCGGCAGGGTAGAGGAAGGATCGTCAACGTCACCTCCGTCGCGGCGCGCAACGGTGGAGGCCCAGGCTCCGTAGCCTACGCGACCGCGAAGGGCGGCGTCAGCACCCTCACCCGGGCGATGGCGAAGGAGCTCGTCTCCGAAGGCATCCTGGTCAACGGCGTGGCCCCAGGCATCATAACCACCCCGTTCCACGACCGCTTCACACCCCCCGACATGCGCGAGAAGATGACGGGAGGCATCCCCATCGGGCGCGAAGGCACGCCGGAAGAGACAGCCAGCGTCGTGGTGTTCCTGGCGTCGTCCGCGGCGGACTATCTGGTAGGTGAGATCATCGAGGTCAACGGCGGCCAGTTGATGGATTGAGGCCGCTTGCCAGGTTAGCCTTCTGGAGGGGCTTCGATCCTCTCCCACAATTCATCAGGGATAGGATGAACGGCGAGATCCAGCGTCTGACGAACCCGCTCCGGACGGCTCATCCCCACGATGGTCGAGGCAATGCGTGGATCTTTGAGGGAGAATTGCAGCGCTGCGGCTGCAAGCGGCACATCGTATTCTCGGCAAGCGTTCTCGATATCCCTGACGTGCTGGATCATCTCCTCCGGAGCCTCCTTGTAGGCGTATCGAGCGTAGGCGTCAGGGCCTTTGGCGAGGATGCCGCTACCATACGGGGCGGCGTTGAGGACGGCGACTCCCTGGACTTCCGCCGCATCGAGCAACGGTTCGGCGCTGCGCTCGACGAGCGTGAAGCGGTTGTGGGTGATGGCAGCCTCGAAAAGACCAGTCTGGACGTACCGGATCATGAGTTCTATCGGGCCGCCAGCCACCCCGACGTGCTCGATAACGCCCTCGTCCTCGAGGTGCATCAGCGTCTCCACGGGTCCACCTGACGCCATCATATGCTCGAAAGACTCGTGCTCCGGGTCGTGCAGGTAGACGAGTTGCAGCCTGTCGAGCCCGAGTAGCCCGAGAGACCTTTCGACCGAGCGGCGCATCTGATCCCCCGAGAATTCGCCTGTATGGAGATCGCGGTCGGCCTTCGTGGCGAGGACGACACCCTCGGGCAAACCACCGATCTCCATCAACACCTCACCGATGCGGCGTTCGCTCTCGCCGTCACCGTAAGAGGCTGCGGTATCCAGGAAGTTCACGGGGCTCTCGACGACGGCCCGCAGGGTGTCGTGCGCCCTCTCTTTGCTGACCGAGTATTCGAATGTCTCAGGCATGTCGCCTAGCGGGGCGCAACCGATGCAGATGGGGGAGACGGAGAGGCCGGTGCTCCCCAGTATCCGTCTAGATGAGGGATCTACGACCTCCGGCTCCGTCACGGACGTTCTCCTTCCGCCGCCCGGCGCGCGGCTTCTTCAGTGTCTTCGAGAGCTTGCTCTACGCTTTTGTTCCCAAGAAGCGCCTCCCTGATGCCTTCCCAGATGGCGTCCTCCACTTCGGGGTAGTTCTCGTGCTTCGGGGGGATCAAAGCCACCTTCGTCGTCTCTTCCAGTAATCTCCAGCGCAACTCTTCCTGCCCCGATGGAGGATCATTGCGGCGCGCATCCTCCAGGGCGTCGGTCCTTGCTGGCAACGTACCCAACCGCGCCTCGAACGCCTGTGACCCCCGTGAGGTCAGGAAGCGCAGCAGCCCCACCGCCGCTGCCCGGTCCCTGACGGTGTGAGGGATGGCGAAAGAATGGGAGCTCGAGTACACGAAGCGTCCAGCCGGTCCCTCCGGGTAGAGCGCGACGCCATGACGGCCCTCGACCGCGCTACCTCTTTCGCCATAAAGATAGAACCCGCCGGGCCAGTCCGTAGCCATTGCAGCGCGGCCCTCCCGGAAGCAGGCGGCCACCTCATCGTAGTGCCAGTCCGGCGTCTCCTCCGGCGCGGCCCGTTCGTAGAGATCCTTGAGCAACGTGAGAGCTTGCCTGCCCGACGCATCGTTCATGTGTGGAATGGGCGGTCCTCCTTCCTCGAACATCTTCCCGCCGAACATCGCATGTAGCTCGAAGAAGTGGCCGAAGAGGCCGCTCTCCTTGCCGGGAAAGACGAAGCCGTAGAGATCATCGGAGCGTAGCCGTGCCGCCGTTTCGAGAAGTTCATCCCAGGATCGGGGAGGTTCGTCCATCAGGTCCGTGCGCCAGAGGAGCAGCTTCACGTCAAGGTTGCGCGGAAGACTATACAGGTTTCCGTCTATGCGCGCGAGATCCAGCGTCCGCTGGGAGAACGACTCCAGTTCCGCCGCATCAAAGTCCTCATCCAGCGGGGTGAGCCACCGTCGCTGGCTGGGGGCGTACTTGGTGTGGGTGGAGATGAGATCGTACTTCGCCGAGCCGGATCCAAACTCCTCCTCGATGCGCTCGTTGAGATCGGGATGCGTTGGGGCGATGGTTGCCTCGACCTGCACGCCCTCTCGTCGCTCGAACTCTTCGAGGCGCTCGTACAGCGGCTCATACATCGAACCGCCTACCAGGAGCACCCGGAGGGCGTCGCTCATCCGAGCATCCCCCTGACGCGGGCGGCCACGGCTTCGCCCAGCTTGCGGTGTTCGTTCGCCTCGAAGTGGATGCCGTCGACGTCGCTGGAGACCATGAACTCCCCGGCGTCGAGGAAGCCGCATCCTTCCCCCTCGGCGTTTCGCCGGTAGTGCTCGGAGAACCTGCGGGACTTCTCTTCGGCTCCCTGGAACATCTCCGCCATGTCCGTAAGCCGTCCGACGGGTGGCGGTGAGATCAGGAACACGAGCGGTCCCCCATTGTCATGCCCACACCTGCTTCGATGGGTGATCTCAGCGAGTGACGCGGCCCCCTGCGCGATGTCCGAGGCGCTGGCGCTGAAGCGGTCTTTCAGGTCGTTGGTGCCGAGCATGATCGTCACCAGGTCGATGGGCCGATGGGATTCCAGGCAAGGCGTCAGGTACGCCCGCCCATCTTTGTAGGAACCCTCGATCGGGTCTTCCCGCAATGTAGTCCTGCCCGGCAAACCCTCCTCGATCACATGGAACCCATCCCCCAACTCGCTGGCCATAACCCCTGGCCAGCGCACCTCTGGCGCGAACCGCTCCCCCGTCTCAGGGGCCGAGCCCCACGTGTTCGAGTCTCCATAACAAAGTACCGTCTTCACCATTCCTCCTTATCCTTCGAGTACTCAGGAGTCTATTCTTGGCCGCGCCACTTGCCGGGTCAACCCGCCTCGCAGCCCACGGTGGCGTGGGGATTCGGGGCGTGCAAAACTGCGGGATACCGGGTGGGATCGGGGATCACATCAGAGAAAGGGGAGACGCCTTGGCAAAGATCGGCATCCTGACCATGTCCGACGGCCGGGACTTCGTGCACGAGGGCGCGGGCGTGGGGGAGTTCGCCCATGAGGTAGAAGACTCAATCGCCGGGGCCTTGAAAGCCGCCGGGCACGAGGTGGTGCGCGCCAGCGAACCCATCTGGACCAACCGCCTGGCGACTATGGAGGCCCGTCGGATCGCAGACGAGCGCCCGGACCTCACCATCTTCAATATCCCCGTCTGGGCTTTCCCGCACTTCTCGATGCTGGCTGCTAAAGAGACGCGGGGACCACTGCTCCTGTTCTCCAACCTCAACCCGGTGCAGCCGGGAATGGTCGGGATGCTCGCGGCGGGCGGCGCACTCGACCAGATCGGACGCCACCACCTCCGCGCCTGGGGCGACGTCTCGGACCCTGATGTACTGGCCCGCCTCGAAGCCCACGCCCGCGCCGCGAAGGCGGTGAGCTCGCTGCGCGGAAGCACGTTCGGACGCATAGGCGGGCGTCCGATGGGCATGTACACCGCCGTCTCCAACCCCGACCAGTGGATGGAGAAATTCGGGGTGGACGTGGAGGAGATCGACCAGTGGGAGCTCGTCCGGCGCTCCGAGGACGTTGACGATGGCAAGGTTAGCGCCGCCCGGGAATGGCTTGAGGCGCACGCGGCTGGCGTTCACTACGATGGTGAGCAGTTGACCCCTGAGATCCTGGAACGTCAAATCCGGACCTACTACGTCATGCGCGACTTGATCGAAGAGTGGAACCTGGACTTCTCCGGCATAAAAGGCCAGCCCGAACTCACCACCCATTTCTGCACCATGGACATCGCCGAAGCCTTCCTCAACGACCTGTACGACTGGGACGGCCCGAAAGAACCCCACGTCTGCGCCACCGAGGCCGACATGGACGCGGCCCTCACCATGCAGATCCTCAAACATCTGTCGGGAACGCCGGTCCTCTTCGCTGACGTGCGCCACTACCATGCGGATCTCGGCATCTGGGACCTGTGCAACTCGGGCCAGCACGCGACCTGGTTCGCGGCCCGCAGCGACGACCCGGCCGAGAACATGCGCCACGTACACCTGTATCCCGAGGAGTTCTTCTTCCCTGCGGGTGGGGCGACCGTTCATCATCTGGCCGCCGAGGGCGATTTCACCTTCGCCCGCCTGACGCGACTGGACGGCCGCTACAAAATGCAGGTGATGCGTGGAGCATTCGAACGCTACGACGACGAGGCAAACGAGGATCTCATGGGCCAATCAACCTACAATTGGCCGCACGCCTTCGCGCGCATGGATGCGGAGGCGGATGAGATCCTCACCCGCTACGGCTCCAACCACATCCACGCTATACCTGGGGACCACGTGGAGGAACTGAAGGTCGTCTGCAAGCTGCTCGACGTTGACTACGATGGATTCGGGGGCGCGGGATGAGTGGATTATTGCTCGGCGTGGACATCGGGACGGCAAGCTCGAAAGGTGTGCTCGCCCGTCCGAATGGCGAGGTAGTCGCCACCACGGAACGCCCGCACGAACTCTCGCTCCCCCAACCCGGCTGGGCCGAGCACGACGCCGAGGAGATCTGGTGGAAAGACTTCGTCTCCATCTGCCAGGAACTGGTCCAGAAAGCCGACGACGATATCGCCGCCGTGTGCACCAGCGGCATAGGGGCTTGCCTGCTTCCAACTGACGGGAACGGCAAACCACTGCGGCCTGCCATCCTCTACGGCATAGACTCGCGGGCCGAGCAGGAGATCGAGGAGCTCAACGACCGCTACGGGCGGGAGTCGCTTCTCGACCAGTGCGGCGCCGTATGCACGACCCAGGCCGTTGGACCCAAGCTCCTCTGGCTCCAGCGGAACGAGCCCGAGGTCTGGGGGAAGACGGAGATGTTCCTCATGGCGAACTCCTTCATCTCCCACCGCCTGACCGGGGAATACGTGCTGGATCACCATTCGGCCAGCCAGTGCGATCCTCTGTACGACGTGCACGCCTGCGGTTGGATCGAGGACCGGGCAGAGGAACTAGCCCCCGGCCTCCAGATGCCGCGCCTCCTCTGGCCAGCCGAGGTCGTCGGCGAGGTGACGGCGGAGGCATCTCAGGAGACGGGTATACCGGCTGGCACGCCCGTCGCGGCCGGGACCATAGACGCGTGGAGCGAGGGCGTGAGCGTCGGGGTGCAGAACCCAGGCGACCTGATGCTCATGTACGGCACGACGATGTTCATGATCGAGGTTCTCAAGGAACCGCTTCACCATCCCGGCCTGTGGGGAACGACGGGCATCCTACCCGATACCCACAACCTCGCCGCCGGGATGGCGACCTCTGGCGCGCTAACTGGCTGGCTCCAGAAGATATCCGGTGGTGTTCCGTTTGAAAAACTCACGGAGGAGGCAGCGACTGTTCCACCGGGCTCTGACGCGCTAGTGGTGCTTCCTTACTTCGCCGGGGAGCGAACCCCGATCTTCGATCCCGCCGCCCGAGGTTTGATCTCCGGCCTCACCATCAGTCACGGCCGCGGCCACCTGTACCGCGCGATGTTGGAAGCTACCGCCTACGCAGTCAGGCACATCTTCGAATACATGCAGGAGGCCGGTGGGGGAGGCGACCGACTCGTGGCCGTCGGAGGCGGCACGAAGGGCGGGCTGTGGACCCAGATAGTCTCAGATGTGATCGGCCGCCCGCAGGACCTTCCGGAGCAAACCATCGGCGCAGCTTACGGAGACGCACTCCTTGCCGCCCGTGCCGTCGGCCTCGTCGGCCCGGATACCGACTGGAGCAACATCTCCGACACCGTCGAACCGAATGAAGAGAACCGCGAAATCTACGACGAGCTGTACGGAATCTACCGCGATCTCTATCCCGCAACCCGCAAGCAGATGCACCATCTTGCAGCGTTGCAGAAGGGGGGAGAGGTTGTCACCTGAGCCAGAGCGGCCTGAGTACGAAGGCAGGGTGGTTCGCCACCTCAGGCAGATTCTTATCGAAGGGAATCTCCGGGTGTCCGACCGAGGTCGCCCGGTCGTATTCGAGGACGTGCGGCTCGATGGTGGGAAATCTACAGTCAGTTCCGTCGTCATCACCTTCCGATCTCCCGTGCGGCCAGGCTGCCTGTTCGGGCGCCGGAAAGATGCGATGGGCCCGCCCGAGCCCTGGCAAGACCCGCAACGCAGCGCGCCAGAAGGGTGGGCGGATATGGTCTGGATCTCCCTTATGGAGGATATAGAGACCAGACCCGCTTTGCTAAAGAAGTGCGATCCCAGGTCCATTACGTGGGTGTGAAGGGGTGATTGCGATAGAGCATAGGAGAGACGATGGAGGCTGAGATAAACGAGCCCGTCGTCCGGTTGCGGGGGATTTCGAATGAGTTCCCCGGCGTGCTGGCGGTGGACGAGGTGGACCTTGAGATCATGCCTGGCGAGGTACACGTCGTGGCCGGGGAGAACGGGGCTGGCAAGTCCACCCTGATGAAGCTGCTCTCCCAGGTCGAGCGGCCCAGCGGAGGGGAGATCCGGATCTCCAGCCAGCCGGTCGAGTTCCACGGTCCAGGACACGCCCAGTCACTCGGCGTGGCGATGGTCTACCAGGAGTTTGCGCTTGCCCCGCACCTCTCCGTGGCGGAGAACCTGTTCCTCGGCCGAGAACCGGGACGCGCTGGGTTCGTGAACCGCCGGACCGAGAAAACGGATGCAAGGGTTCTCCTGGAAAGGGTGGGATTGCGGGTGGACCCGGCTAGGCTCCTCTCCGGGCTCACGGTGGCCGAGCAGCAGCGCGTCGAGATCGCCAAGGCCCTCGCAATTGACGCGAAGGTCGTCATCATGGACGAGCCGACGGCCACCCTCGCCGAGCGTGAGATAGAGGGGCTCTTCGAGGTCATCAGGGATCTCACCTCGCGTGGCATCGCCATCCTCTACATCTCGCACCGCCTCGATGAGATCTTCCGTATCGCCGACCGCGTCACCGTGATGCGCGACGGCAAGGTGGTGGATACGCTCCCCGTCTCCGATCTGGACGAGGACAAGCTCGTGCGCTTGATGGTGGGCCGAGAGGTCGCCAACCTCTATCCCAAACCGGAAGCCGAGATCGGGGACGTTCTGTTGCGGGCCAGCGGCATAAACCGGGGCGACAAGCTCAAGGACTGTTCCTTCGAGGTGCGGAGGGGTGAGATCCTGGGTTTCGCTGGCCTCGTAGGTGCGGGGCGCACGGAGCTTGCCCGCGCCGTCTTCGGGGCCGACAGGATGGATTCCGGCACCGTCGAGCTTGACGGACGAAAGCTGAAGATAAAGAAGCCCCAGGACGCCATCGAGGCTGGCGTCGGCTACCTGACGGAGGACCGCAAGGTCGAGGGGCTCGCGCTCCAGCTAGGGGTGGACCAGAACATAACGCTCGCCAGCCTGCCGACGAGCTTCGGCTTCATAAACCTGGCGGAGGAACGACGAATCGCGCGTCGCAGGCGCGACGAGCTGAACATCCGCACGCCTTCCATCCGGCGGCGGGTGCAGGTCCTCTCGGGCGGCAACCAGCAGAAGGTCGTCGTCGCCCGATGGCTGGAGACGCGGGCGAAGGTCCTGTTCTTCGACGAGCCGGCGCGCGGCATCGACGTCGGCGCCAAGGCCGAGATGTTCGGGCTTATCGGAGGGTTGGCGAAGGAGGGACACGGGATAGTGATCATCTCCTCCTACCTGCCCGAGCTGTTGAACATGTGCGACCGCATCCTGGTCATGCACGAGGGAGAGGTGGCTGGCGTCGTAGGGCGCGAAGAGTTCTCGGAGGAGCGGATCATCGCCCTCGCCACAGGGACGAAGGAGGCCGCATGAGCAGCCCGGAAGCTACCGAAGGGCGCGGCGGGAGCGCCCTTCGCGAGCGGCTCTCGGGGGTGGTCTCCCAGCTCGCCGCCGCCGGCGCGCTCATC